>NZ_JANSJI010000048.1:2302-8942 GCF_047462475.1 Synechococcus sp. H55.11 | reverse complement strand
CACCCCCAACCCCTCTCCCAGAGGGAGAGGGGAGTTGGCCCGGCTATTTTTGCCTGATGTGGAACTTTTTTCTGCCGGCAATCGTCTAGGCCGACAAGGCATCTTGGGCCTTTTCTCCACCCACCTGCTGGTATGACTCAGTTTGAGCTGCCTCCTTCCCCTTCCGCAAGGCCTGGCCGGCACAGCGTGATCTGGCTGGTGGCTGCGGCGGGGCTAACGGTCTTGCTCTGGCGGTTTCCCTGGGGCAATTACCTCCTCTACCCCTTTACTTTGTTGGCCACCTGGTTTCACGAGATGGGCCATGGCCTGATGGCACTGCTGTTGGGGGGGGAGTTTCATCGTCTTGAGATCTATCCCGACGGCTCGGGGCTGGCCATTCACAGTGGCGAGCTGTTTTTGGGGCGGGTGGGGCGGGCCTTGGTGGCCGCTGCCGGGCCGATGGGGCCGCCCATAGCTGGGGCCCTGTTCATCCTCACCTCCCGCCGCTGCAGCACAGCTCGGCTGGGGCTGGTATTTTTGGGATCCCTGTTGTTGCTCTCGACGCTGCTCTGGGTGCGTTCCCCCTTTGGCCTTTTGTTCCTCCCGGCCATGGGTTTGGGCATCCTGGCAGTAGCTCGCTGGGCTGCCTCTTGGTTACAAAGCTTTGCCCTGCAGTTTTTGGGGGTGCAAGCCTGTGTGAGCACCTATCACCAGCTCGATTATCTTTTTATGGACGCTGCTGTCATCGACGGGCGGCTGATCCTCTCCGACTCCAGCCAGATTGCCCAAAACCTGTTTTTGCCCTACTGGTTCTGGGGAGGGGTGATGGCGGTGTTTTCTTTGGTTCTGCTGATCACCAGCTTGCAACTGGCCTTTCGCGACTAGGGGGCAAAGCCGCAATTCTGGAAGTGATTGTTGTCACCTAAAAATCCGTCGCCCATCACTGCCCAGCCGAAAAAACCGCCGCTACAGTAGGGGGCATGAGGAGTGTGGGAGCGGATTATGTGGCGAGACGTTATTGGACTGGCTCTGGCGGCTACGCTGTTGTTGATCAGCAAAACGGCGGCCGATACCCTCGGCCAGAACCAAGAGCCAACTCATTCTGCTCCGCTGCAAGATCAGCTGCTGCAATAAAGTTGTGCTGCTGCGATCCCAAGCCGTCATTGCGTTGCCGTTTTGTGCAACACTCATCCTAAGAGAATCTGCAGAGCCTTTTCACTAGGCTTGGGATCCCGATGCGCATAGCCCTGTTTACGGAAACGTTTCTGCCCAAGGTGGATGGCATCGTTACGCGGCTTTGCCACACGGTGCGCCATCTGACGGCCCGCGGCAACTCGGTGCTTATCGTCGCGCCTCAGGGGGCGCCCAGGCGGTTTGCGCGGGCGCGGGTTTACGGGATCCCAGGCTTCCCCTTGCCTTTGTACCCGGAGTTGAAGCTGGCTGCTCCCGGCCCCGCCATCGGCAGGGTGCTCAACCGCTTCCGACCGGATGTCATCCACGTGGTCAACCCGGCGGTTTTGGGGTTGGGGGGCCTCTACTACAGCCAAGCGATGGGGATCCCGCTGGTGGCCTCCTACCACACCCATCTGCCGAAGTATCTGAAGCACTACGGGCTGGGCTTTCTGGAGGGAGTTTTGTGGAACCTCCTCAAGCTGGGGCACAATTTGGCACGGGTCAACCTCTGCACCTCGACGGCGATGATGCAGGAGCTGAGCGCCCACGGCATCGAGCGGGTGCAACTGTGGCAGCGGGGGGTGGATACGGAGCTGTTTCACCCGCAGGCTGCCGACCCAGAGATGCGGGCCCGCCTTACGGCGGGTCAGCCGGAGCGGCCGCTGTTGCTCTACGTAGGTCGGCTCTCGGCGGAAAAAGAGGTGGGGCGGATCCGGGTGTTGCTGGAGCAGATCCCGCAGGCGCGCCTGGCTATCGTGGGCGATGGGCCGGAGCGGGGATCCCTGGAGCAACATTTTGCCGGCTACGACGTGGTGTTTACGGGCTATTTACAGGGGCAAGACCTAGCGGCGGCCTTTGCGTCCGCGGATCTGTTCGTGTTCCCCTCCCGCACCGAGACGTTGGGCTTGGTCTTGTTGGAGGCCATGGCTGCCGGTTGTCCGGTAATCGCCCCCCGCTGCGGCGGCATTACCGATGTGGTGGACAGCGGCCGCAACGGCTTTCTGTTCGATCCGGACTCCGACAGCGACTTTGTCCAGGCCACGCGGCAGCTCTTAGAGGGCACCGGGCAGCGGCAGCTCTTCCGGCAGCAGGCCCGGCAAGAGGCTGAGCGCTGGAGTTGGTCGGCGGCCACACAACAGTTGGAGGAGTACTACCGCACCGTCATCGCCGATGAGGACTCTGGCCGAAGAGCACAAGCGGGATCCGGCAAGAGCGCAGGCAGCGTCTGAACAGATTGCACACTCAGTGGAGCGGATCAGAGGATTGCTCCTTTGGCCCAACTCTGGCAGGTGAGCGGGGATCCCGGCCAGATTTAAGATAGGAATGCGTCTTCAGCCCTTGTCTTGTTGCCTGACCCCCACCCCCTGCGCATCAGCCTGTTGCTGGATTGGGAGCCGCCAGCAGAGGAACCTCTGGCTTGCGAGGACTGGCTACCCCCGCAGCGTTTCGTCGTCGAGTGTTTTCAGGATCAAGCGGCCTTTCTAGAAGCCCTCAGAAAACAAGACGGCCATGTCGATTGCTTGGTGCTTCTGGTGGATCCCGGTCGGCTGCAGGAGTTGCACGATCTGGGTAATCAGCTCTGCGCCTGGGGGCTTCTGCTGCCGACCGTGTTGGCCATTGTGCTGGAAGAATCCCATCTGGAGACCGAAGAACACTCCTCTCGGGTAAAGGCATTGCTCAAGCGGGAGCAATTTTTTTACCACAATGCCACCCTTGTTCGTCCCATTTCGCCGCAAGAGCTGAAGGGACAGGCGCGGGCCGACTGTTCCGGATCCCCTTCCGTCTTAGAGCTGCTGGTGGATCGGGCCATCGCCTTGTTTCTGCAGATGTCTCCCACCTGCGGTCTCCCGCAGGGCCCAGTGCATCCCAGCGATCAGCCCTACCTGGCTTACAGCAACCAACAACAGCGACGGCTGGCGGAGAAACTGCGGGAACGGCTGGGCTATGCCGGAGTGTACTATCATCGTGACCCAGAGCTGTTTTATCGGCGCCTCCCACCCCACGAGCAGCGAGCCTTGATGCAGCGGCTGCGCGGCCTGTACCAAACCATTGTCCTGGAATACTTTCAGTCTCCTGAGACCGCCAATGCCCGCATCGACGAGCTGGTGGCCCTTGCCTTCTTTGCCGACATCGGCGCTGCTCAACTGCTGGAGCTGCACATGAACTTGATGGAGGACTTTGCCAAACAACTGAAACTGGAAGGCCGCAGCGAAGAGATCCTGCTAGACTACCGCCTCACCCTGATCGATGTGATGGCCCACCTGAGCGAAATGTACCGCCGCTCCATTCCCAAACCTGCCCCAAGGGATCCCTGATATGTCCACTCGCAAAGCCTATGTCCTCAAGCTCTACGTGGCGGGCAACACCCCCAGTTCTCTGCGTGCCCTCAGCACCTTGCAAGACATCTTAGAAAAGGAATTCCGCGGCGTGTACAGTCTGAAGGTGATCGATGTCTTGAAAAACCCGCAACTGGCAGAGGAAGATAAGATCTTGGCAACGCCGACCTTGGCCAAAATCCTGCCGCCACCGGTGCGGAAGATTATTGGCGATCTGTCCAACCGCGAGAAAGTGCTCATCGGCCTGGATCTGCTCTACGAAGAACTGGACGAAGAGACTTGAGACAGGCCACGAGGGCAAGGAGAATGGGATGAACCAATCATTGGGGCCTTCTGAGCCAGAAAAGCCACAGGATAACGCCGCAGAGGACTCCACCGAACCAACCACAGACAACCACCCAGCGAGTCTATCGGAGCTGCGTGGGATCCCGAAAAAACAGACGGGCATCGAGGGCTTTGAAGACATCAGCCACGGTGGGCTGCCCCTGGGACGCACCACCTTGGTCAGCGGCACCTCTGGTACCGGCAAAACTCTGTTTGCCATTCAATTCCTTTACAACGGCATCGTGAAGTATCAAGAGCCGGGGATCTTTGTCACCTTTGAGGAAACCCCCGCCGATATCATTCGCAATGCCTCCAGCTTTGGCTGGGATCTGCAGGCTCTCATCGACAGGGGCCAACTGTTCATCCTGGATGCCTCCCCCGATCCCGAAGGCTACGAGGTGAGCGGCAATTTCGACTTGTCGGCCCTTATCGAGCGCATCCAGTACGCCATCCGCAAATACAAAGCCAAGCGGGTCTCCATCGACTCGGTGACGGCCATCTTTCAGCAATACGACCCTGCCGGCGTGGTGCGGCGAGAGCTGTTCCGCCTGACGGCCCGCCTCAAGCAGGCCAATGTCACCACCGTCATGACCACCGAGCGCACCGACGAGTACGGCCCCATCGCTCGCTACGGCGTGGAAGAATTCGTCTCCGACAACGTGGTGATCCTGCGCAACATTCTGGAAGGCGAGAAGCGGCGGCGCACCATCGAGATCTTGAAGCTGCGGGGCACCACCCACATGAAGGGGGAATATCCCTTCACCATCACCAACGACGGGATCAACATCTTCCCGCTGGGGGCCATGCAACTGACGCAGCGCTCCTCCAATGTGCGCGTTTCTTCGGGTATCGAGAAGCTGGACGAGATGTGCGGCGGTGGCTTCTTCAAAGACTCGATTATTTTGGCCACCGGCGCCACCGGCACGGGCAAAACCTCGCTGGTGAGCAAATTCCTAGAGCGGGGTTGTCTGGATGGGGAACGCTGCATTCTCTTCGCCTATGAAGAATCGCGGGCGCAGCTTTCCCGCAACGCCTCCTCCTGGGGCATTGAGCTGGAAGAGTTCGAGCGGCAGGGCCTCCTTAAGATCATCTGCGCCTATCCGGAGTCGGCTGGCCTGGAAGATCACCTGCAGAAGATCAAAACGGAGATGATGGCCTTCAAGCCCTCTCGCATGGCCATCGACTCGCTGTCGGCGCTGGCGCGGGGGGTGAGCCAAAATGCCTTCCGCCAGTTTGTTATTGGGGTAACCGGCCTGGCCAAGCAAGAGGAGATCACCGGCTTTTTCACCAACACCACCGACCAATTCATGGGATCCCATTCCATCACCGAGTCCCACATCTCCACCATCACCGACACGATCATCCTGCTGCAATACGTGGAGATCCGCGGCGAGATGGCCCGCGCGCTCAATGTCTTCAAAATGCGGGGATCCTGGCACGACAAAGGGATCCGCGAGTACCTGATCTCCAATGCAGGCATCCAAATCCGCGATTCCTTCCGGGGCTACGAGCGCATCATCAGCGGCTCCCCGACCCGCATCAATGTGGACGAGAAAAACGAGCTTTCCCGGATTGTGCAAAACGTCCAGGCCCTCGAGGAAGAAGGGTTTTGAGTGGCCACTGCCAGAGGCGCCGTTTTCACTCCTGATTTCGCTACCGGAAAGGACATAGAGTGGAAAGCATAGGCAGTGGCTGTGAGAGTATGGCTCCTTCACAAAGACGGCGCCGGCGACTTCGATTTGGGATCTGGGCCATGGTGGCCATCCTGGCCGGGTTTGTGGGATCCCTGCTGGCGGGATCGGCACAGAAGCTGGGGGCACAGGCACAGCAGGGCCTAACTCAAGCCCAACTGGAGCAGGCTCAATATGTGCGCAGTTGTGGCAGTTGCCACGTGGCGTTGCCCGCCCAAGTGTTGCCCACCGAAACCTGGCGACGGCTGCTACAGGATCCCAGCCACTATGGCCAGCAGATCCAGCCCCTGAGCGGCGTGGCTTTGCAACTGGCCTGGGGTTATTTGCGGCCCAACTCCCGCCCTCTGCGACAAGGAGAACAGGTGCCCTACCGCCTGGCCGATTCTCGCTATTTCCGCGCCTTGCACCTGCAAGTGGAGTTTCCCACCCCTGTGCGGGTCAGTGGCTGCGTGGATTGTCACCCCAAAGTCAATGCGGGAGATTTTGCCAGTCTCTCGCCCCAATGGCAATCTTGAGGGGGCACAAGTGAACCTGGACGCCATTCTGGCCGGATACGCCCAAGGCTACTTCCTGATGGCCGACGAAGAGACGGGATCCCTAGCTTGGTACGGCACCGACCGGCACGCCGTGATCCCGCTCGACGAGCGATTCCACTGCCCCCGTTCGTTGCGGCCTTTGGTGCGCAGCGGTCGTTTCCAGGTGCGGATCAACGACGCTTTTGAGCAGGTGGTAGAAGGCTGTGCCGCTCGTACCCACACCTGGATCAGCCGTGAGCTGAAGCAGATCTACGCAGCTCTGCGCCGGGCCGGCTTTGCCCATAGCTTTGAAACCTGGCAGGGAGACACCCTAGCAGGCGGGATCCTGGGCATTGCCCTGGGGGCAGCGTTCATCGGCGAGTCCATGTTCTACCGCAGGCCCAACGGCTCGAAGGTGGCCCTGGTGAAGCTGGTGGAACACCTGCGGGAGCGGGGATTTCGCCTGTTCGACGCTCAGTTGATGAACCCGCACCTAGCCCGTTTTGGCGCCTTTCTCATGGATGGCCAAGACTACCTGAAGCTGTTGCAGCAGTGCCTGGAGATCCCTTGTCGGTTTGATTGAACCTGGAATTCCAAACACTGCAGCGGCTCCCGGTAGAAA
>NZ_JANSJI010000048.1:0-2202 GCF_047462475.1 Synechococcus sp. H55.11 | reverse complement strand
GAACCACCAGATGGACATTGTTGTAGGGTTAAGAAGAGCTTTTTACTGCCGTTGAGATTGCCATGAGCCAAAAGCTGCTGTTTGTGTGTCTGGGCAACATCTGCCGTTCTCCTGCTGCCGAAGGGATCACCAACTACTTGCTGCAGAGCAGCGGCCACGAAGAAGCCATTATCTGCGATTCGGCAGGTACAGCCGCCTATCACATCGGCAGTCCCCCAGATCGCCGCATGCAACAAGTTGCCCAGCGCTACGGACTGGAGCTGCACGGCCAAGCCCGGCAAATTCATCCTTTGGATCTGCGGGAGTTCGACCTGATCCTGGCTATGGATCGGCAAAATTATCGCGATATCCTCAGCCTCGATCCCCAGAGAAGATATGCCGACAAGGTGCGCTTAATCTGTAGCTACTGTCGTTCCCACACCGATGAAGAAGTTCCGGATCCCTACTACGGGGGCGAGGCTGGGTTTCACTACGTGATCGAGCTGCTCTGGGATGCCTGCAGCGGCCTGCTGGAATCCTTGATCCCCGGGATCCAATGCCCGCCGCTGCCCAGCCGCACCTGAACGTAATCGATCAAGAAAACAACTACCACCTGAGCAGATTAAAGCTCTCCATGTCGATGGTGGCCCGGTTGCGGTAGATCCCCAACACAATGGCCAAGCCCACTGCCGCCTCGGCAGCCGCCACGGTGATGACGAACACCGAAAACACCTGGCCGCGAATCAAGCTGGAGTCAACAAAGTTGGAGAAGGCCATAAAGTTGAGGTTCACCGCGTTGAGCATCAGCTCAATCGACATCAACACCCGAATGGCGTTGCGACTGACGATCAAGCCGTAGATGCCGATGCAGAAGAGAACTGCCGCGACCACCAAGAAAAACTGCAGTTGCAACATCCCAAGAGGCTCCAGTGGATACAGATGAGAGGGGTGTGAGGAAGACCTTGAGCTGTATGACCGAGAGCAGACAGCCTTAACGGGTGCTCACCAGCTCTGCTGGGCGTTCCGACTCCGATTCCAGCCGGGGCCGGGCCCGCTCCAGCAAGCTGAGATCCCCTTCTTGGGCTTGGGGAACGACAAACTCTCGACGCGCCAGCACAATGGCCCCGATCAACGCCATCAGCAGCAAAACAGAAGCCAGCTCAAACGGCAACAGATAATCGCTAAAGAAATGCCCGCCAATCACCAGAGCACTGCTCGTGGGCTGGATTGGCTCCAACTGCCAGGGGGTATTCAGGGCCATTGCCGTCAGGAGGGCAAACAGCCCCAAACACACCGCCGCCGTCACCCCATTGCGCAGCCAGCCCAGTTTCAGAGGAGCAAAGGTGTAGCGCCGGTTCACCAACATGATGGCGAACAGGATCAACACATTGACCGCGCCGACGTAGATCAACACTTGGGCGGCAGCCACAAAATCGGCATTCAAGAGAAGGTACAGCCCGGCCATGCTCAGGAAAACGCCCCCCAATAGAAAGCCGGAATAGACGATGTTAGGGGCCCAAACCACTCCCATGGCAAAGCCGATGGCCATCGCCGAGAGCACCCCAAAGGTAACCAGTTGCACGCCTTCTGCAAGGGTCATGGGATCTTCGTCCTTAACAAATCGCTATCGCTGCTCCCTTACCACTCTACTGTCCCGGCGGATTTAAGAGAAGCCCAACTCCCTTGTTCAATCGATAGAGAAATCTCTAGAGTTGGGTCTCACCAACTGCCGCCTGCTCCGTCGCCGTGGCTGCTGCCGCCCCCGAAGTTTCTATCTCGGTCTCTGGTGTCATAATCGCTGTCATCAGGCTCTTGGACTTCAACTTCTCGCTCCGTTCGGTATTGGCAGAGAGGGCAAGTCAAGGTTTCTCGTCTGAAGGTGTAGGGATAGATGTTTCTCCTAATAATCTCGGTTTGGAGATCAAGGGTAAGGGCTTGACACTGAGGGCAATAAAGGTGGCGATAAGATTTATTTTCGCGCACGACCACGGCCATCCCCTGACAGGCGGGGCAAAACCAGCCGTAGTAGCGGGCTCTGCGCCGGCTTTTGGCCAGGCGATGCGCTGGGGGAAGTTGCCCATCGAGAATTTGGGGCTGGATGGGGCGCATGGGCCGACCGCAGCTTTGACACACCACCGGCTGAAACGGGATCCCACGCTTCGAGCCCAAGATGCCGTCGGTGGTCACAACTGCCAGGAAGGGCAGCACCAGTACCAGCCAGTT
>NZ_JANSJI010000047.1:0-8973 GCF_047462475.1 Synechococcus sp. H55.11 | reverse complement strand
CTCACCACCTGGTCGGGGGTTTGCGCTGGTGTGGCCTGCGTACAGGCGATCGTGCCCGCCAGTGCGGCCATCAAAACCCAAGCAGAGCAACGGCGTACCATGAGCATCCCTCAACAACAAGCAGCACTGCTACCCTAGGCTACCAGACTTTCTCT
The DNA here is from genome assembly GCF_047462475.1 of Synechococcus sp. H55.11. Classification (NCBI taxonomy): domain Bacteria; kingdom Bacillati; phylum Cyanobacteriota; class Cyanophyceae; order Synechococcales; family Synechococcaceae; genus Synechococcus; species Synechococcus sp. H55.11. Next base: position 8,818 of record NZ_JANSJI010000047.1, on the reverse strand, counting down.
TTAACTTGCTCATCGGCTGGGGCAAACCAGGTGAGCCTCAGCAAAGTGGTAGGATAATCCAGCAGCTTAGTATGCCAAGCCATGGGGATCCACACCACTGCTGACGACTACAACGAACTGGGGATATCCCACTACTTGCGAGCGCAGCAAGCCAAGACCTCCCGCGAGCGGCGTGCTGCCTGGGCCCTGGCTCTGGCAGCTTGGCGGCAGGGGCTGGATCGGGATCCCAATCACCTTTTCTGTCAGTTCAACCGCCTGCACGCCCTTTTGGCCTTGGGCAGCCAACTTACGGCTGTTCAGGAGGGCAAAGAGTTGCTCTCGCGTCTCCTCACCCAGCGCTATCTAGAGGATCCCAACCTGGGCTTGTCCGGATCCGAGCTGAGGTTGGCCTGGGATCCCCCCAAGCTGGCCTCCAACGGCTCTGTTACCAAGAGAAAAAAAAGCCAGCGCTCTGCCAAAGCTGCCGCCTCACCTCAGCTAGACCTGCGGGAGCGCTACCTCCACACCCTGGCCCGCTGGTTGGCCTGTCACAGTGGCGTGGTTTACCGACCTGAGCCCCTGCCCTACTGGCGCTTAGCGGCAGCGATTGACCCTACGGATCTGGAAGCGCAACTGGTGATTGCCCTCAATGGGGTAGCTCAGGCGCAGCCAGAGGGAGCGTTTCTGCTGCAACGCCTAGCCAGCCGCTACCCCAATCAAAAAGATAGAGCCATTCAGGTGCTCCAACTGGCCCTGGATCGCTACCTTCCCTCCCCTCCCAAGCCGGATACTGCCTCCGAAGCCGACGAAAAGGCCCCGCCCAGCTCAGAAGCCAAGCCGGAAATTTGGACCCAGTACGAAGGGTATAAGCTGAGGCTGGAGCCTGATCTCAAAAGCATTGTTACCTTTGTTCTATTGGCCCAAGATCGCTGGTTTGAAAGCGAAATCGAGCTGTGTCGGCAAATCCTCAAGCCGGGCATGCGGGCCATCGATGTCGGCGCCAACGTTGGCGTTTATACTTTCCTCTTTGCCTGCTGTGTCGGGCAAGAGGGGAAGGTTTACGCCATTGAGCCGACGCCGGGATGTGTGGAGTGTCTGCGGGCAACAACGGCTCAGAACAAGCTGGAGGGTTCGGTGCAGGTTATCGAGGCAGCAGTGGGCGAGGAGTCCCGCGAGGTCTATCTCGTCTGTGAGGGCGCCAGCGTTTTCAACCGCATCGTTACGGATCCGCTGTCGGTTGTGGAAGAGACCAAGCCGGTTCAGCAGATTACCCTGGATGAGCTGTGGACTTCCGAGGGCAGCCCCGCCATTGACCTGCTCAAAGTGGATGCCGAGGGAGCAGAGGTTCCGGTCTTAAAAGGGGGGAGGAAGCTGATCGAGAGCTGCACTCCGGTTATCTTGTTTGAGAATCAACACGCTGGCCAGGTGACAGGCCTGGAATCGACCAAGGTTCTTGCCGAATTGGGTTATCTCATCTACACATATAACCCATGGATTCAAGATCTCACCCCTGTTCAAGCTTCTGTTCAGCCGCCAACCACGCTAAACTTGGTTGCTGTCCATCCCAACCGATTTTCTCTGCTCAGCAAATTGGCTCTCATTTAAGTTGCGTCTATGGAGCAAAGCCATGCCTTTTCCCATTAGCGAGATCCTTGGTGAAGATATGCCCCTCATCAAAATTGTGGATGTAGGGGCGATGTTCCTAGGCAGAGATAACTTTGACAAGCTGGTTCAGCAAGGACAAGCCAAAGTTATCGGTTTCGAGCCTCAAAAAGAAGAATGTGAAAAGCTCAACGCCAGGGCTCTGGCCGAAGCTCCTCGAGCGGATCAGGTCAAGCGTCAGTACTTCCCCTACTTTATCGGCGATGGATCCCGGCGCAAGTTTTATTTCACCAACACCGGCTATACCTCTTCTCTTTACGAGCCCGATCAGGAGCTGGCCCAACATTTTGAGAACTTGGCGGAAGTTTGCAAAGTCACTCGAGTTGAGGAAGTCCAGACCACCCGCCTGGACGACATTCCTGAGTTGGGGGAAGTGGACTTTCTCAAAATGGATGTGCAGGGAGCTGAGCTGGACGTGATCCGTGGTGCTACTAAAACTCTCCAGCACATAACCGTTATCCAAACCGAGGTGGAGTACATTCCCCTCTACAAAAATCAGCCTCTCTTTAGCGATGTCGATATTGCTCTCAGGGAGCAGGGCTTTTGGCTACATGGCATGACCAGCAACTTTGGCGCCTGCCTCAAGCCTTTTTCGGCCAAAACCTATCGCCCGTACACACAGGTATTGTGGTGCGACTATGTTTACGTGAAAAACTTCATGCGCTTGCAACAGCTCTCCCCGCGGCAGCGGCTAGCCATGGCGGTGATTTTGCACGAGGTTTACCTCTCCTACGACCTGGTGGCCTTTATTCTGGGTGTTCACGACCAAATGGCCAAAACCCGCTACAAAGATTTCTACCTGGCCAAGATGTTTGCCGCTCTCAATGTCTCTTAGGTTGCGAGGTAGAGAATGATCGTTATTGACGGGGTAATCTGGCAATCGGAAGGGTTCTTTCGCTCGCCGCTGCTGGATCAGTCTTACCTGTGGCTGAGTCTGATTGAAGAGTGGGTCAAGGCCAAGAAGGCGACGCAGTTTGTAGTTCTCACCCGTGGCCAGTCTTGGCTGCCGCCGGGAACGTTTTTTTCCGAGATCCCGCGCTTTGCCTTTGATGAGGCAGAGGAAGATCGCAGCGGCCTGCAAAGTGTCTGTGACCAACTCCAGGCCCGCCTGTTTCTCTCCACCGGCTACACCACTCCTCTTTCCACTCCTTCCATTGCCTTTATCTACGACCTGGAAGCAGAGTCCGGTAGCCAATTTCACTCTGAATACATCGAGAAAAAAAACGCCATCCTGGCCGCTTCCCACTACGTGGTCTTTTCCGATGAGGTGCTGGCCGGCTTTCGGGCCCACTACCCCGGCATCCCGCCAGAGCAGATCTCGCTGGTATATCCGGCCCTCGAAGGCTGGGCCAAGCCGGCTGCACCCGATGCCATGGCCGAGTTTCGCCGCCAGCATCAGTTGACGCGACCTTTTTTCTTGGCCGTTTTGCCGGAGCACCTGGCCGATTACCGCGGCCTCCAGGCCGTCAGCCAGGCGTGGGAGATCCTGCAAGGCCAAAGGCTCTCTCGCACCGAGCTGGTCTGCGCTTTTCCCGCCCCTCTGCAGGTGGATCCGGTCAAGTCGCAGTTGCCCCAGCGGGAGGGCATCCGCTACCTGAGCCTTAGCAATTCTGAGCTGGCCTGTGCCTATTCTTCTGCCCTGGCCCTGGTTTTCCATGCCACCTTTCGCCCCAGCAGCCCCCTAGAGGCCATGGCCTGCGGCTGCCCCGTGGTGCACTACCGCGAAGGGCAAGGGGAAGCTCTCAAAGAGCAGGAGGCGGCGACCTTGCTCTGCCAAGGCTCCCTGCAGGAGCTGGCCGATGCCCTGCAGCGCATCCAGGGCTACCCGGTGCGAGCCCCCCTCATTGCCAAGGGTTTGGAGCGGGCCAAGGAGTTGAGCTGGTCAAGGGTGGCCGCCAAGCTGTGGGATCTCTTCGACCAGGTTGCCCCCCCTCGCCAGTCTCAGGAAGCGGCAGAACCCGGCGCTACTGGCCGCTGAACACCAGGTTTTTCCACATCTGCCAGTAGGCCCGCTCCAGGGCGCGGGCGTGGCTCTGCGGATCCCGCAGGGGCGACTTCGACATCAGGTCTCGCAGGTTGTGGCGCAGATGCCGCAGCCGCTCCAGGTCGTTGGCCAGGCTGACGGCAATCTCCACATACTCTTCTGGGGTCTGGGCAATGAGCTCCGGCAAGCCCACGTTGGTGAGGATGGAAACCCCTACGCGGCAGACGTGGGCATTGCCCGCCAGCACCACCACCGGCACGCCCGCCCACAGGGTTTCACAGGTGGTGGTGGTGCCGTTGTAGGGGAACGGATCCAGGCCGATGTCGATCTCACTGTAGATCTGCAGGTGTTCCACAATGGCCTGGCGATCGCCGACAAACTCCACTTGCTGCCGATCCACCCCATGCCGCTCGAAGTGGGCCCAGAAGATCTCCCGCACACTGCTGTCGGTGTAGCGCATGTTCTTGAGCAAGAGGCGGGCGTTGGGCAGCCGCTTCAGGATCTCCGCCCACACCGTCACCACGTTGGGCGTGATCTTGGTGGGATTGTTGCAGCAGCCGAAGGTAATCTGACCTGTGGCCAGGGCCGGCAGCTCCGAGACGGGCGGAAAGACATCTATGGGGTTGTAGCAGAGGAAGCACTTGGGCAGCCGCATCAGCTTCTCTGTGTGGTACCGCTCCGTCCTGCCCGGCGGGTCGGCATAGGCGTCGGTGATGCGGTAGTCCACCAAGGTTAGGCCGGTGGTGTTGGGGTAGCCCAGATAGGTGACCTGGATGGGGGCGGGCTTGAGGGCCAGCACCCCCAGTCGGTTGTAGGCCGTGTGGCCGGCCAGGTCCACCAAGATATCAATCTTGTCTTCGTGGATGAGGTCGGCTACCTCTACATCGGAGCGGATCTTGTGGATATCGCGCCAGCCGTCGGCCTTGTCCTTCATTCGCTCGGTAACTGCGTCGGCATAGGGGCCGTTGGAATAGCAGTAGATCTGGAAGCGCTCGTGGTTGTGGTGGTTGTAGACATGCTCAAAGAACATGCTCACCGAGTGCAGCTTGAAGTCGCCGGAGATGTAGCCGATGCGCAGGGGGCGCTTCAAGTCGCGATCCCGGTGGTAGGGCCGGCGCAGGTGGGCTACCATGGCCTGGGTGGCATCGCCCCACTTCTTGTGCTCCCGCAGGGTTTCTTCTGGGTCAAAGTCGGGGGCGTAGTGCAGGCCCATGAGGATGTTGCCGTGGAAGGCGACCACCCCTGGCGCCAGCTTAGCCGACTTGCGGTAGGCCCGGATGGCCTCTTCGTGGCGGCACTGCTGCAGGTAAACCCCCGCCAGCACGGCGTAGGTGGAAGGATCGTCCGGCTGCAGCGCCAGGGCCTGCTCCAGGGCTTCGAGGGCCTCGCTGAGGCGGTTCAACTCCTTGTAAACGGATCCCAGCGCCCGGTGCCCTTCCACAAAGTCTGGCTTGAGGCGAACTGCCTCCTGCAGCACTGGCAGAGCCTCGGCATTGCGGCGTTGGTTCTGCAGCAGCAGCCCCAGGTTGCAGTAGGCTTCCGCCAGTTGTGGATCGTGAACCAGCGCCTGGCGGTATTGGATCTCCTCCTTTTCCGGCTCGTTGAGGTGGCGGTAGGCCAGGCCCAGGTTGTTGTAGGCCAGGGCAAAATCCGGCTTGTGCTCCAGGGCCGCTTCAAAAAGCGGGATCGCCTCTTTAAATCGCAGTTGGTCCAGTAGCAGGCAGCCGGCCTGGAAGTAGGCCTCGGCAAAATCCGGCTTTAGGCCCAGGGCGCGGCTGAGGTGGGCCAGGCCATCCCCCATACTTTGAGGAAAACGCTTGCGCAGCTCCCGCTCTGCCAACAGCCCTGCCACGCTGCGGTGGACCTCGGCGTAGTCCGGCTGCAGGCCAAGGGCCACGTGGTAGTAATCTAGGGCCCGCTCCGGTTGCTTTAGCTTGCGAAAGGCGGTGGCCAAGTTGAAGTAAACTCTGGGCCGATCCGGCTGCAGCGCCAGGGCAGCCTGGTAGGCTTCGATGGCCGCCTCCGGCTGCTCCTGTTCCAGCAGGGCCGTGCCTAGGTTGACGTGAGCCTCCACCCGCTGCGGATCCAGCTCCAGCGCCCGGCGGAAGGCAGCGATGGCCTCTTCCCACTGCCCTTGCTCCGCCAAGGCCAGGCCCAGCCCGTTGTGCAGCTCAGGCCGCTGCGGCTCTTGCGCCAGCAGTTGCCGGTACAGCTCCGCCGCCCGCTGCGGCTGCCCCGCTTCTCGGCACAGCTCCGCCAGCTCCTGCGCCCGCTCCGGCGTGAACTCCACCTCCAGGGCTTGCTCTAGGTAGTCGAGTGCCCTGGCCGGCCACCCCTTTTGCCGGTAGAGCTGGGCCAGCTCCGTCAGGATCTGGGCATCCTGGGGCTGCAGGGCCAGAGCTTTTTGGTAGTAGAACTCGGCCTGGTCATAGTGGCCCAGTTGCAGGTGGCAAAGCCCTAGGTTGTAGAGAGAGGGCAGGTGATCCGGCTGCAGGGCTGCTGCTTCGCAGTATTGGGCAATGGCTTCCTCCAGCTTGCCCAGAGCCTGGTAGACCGCCCCCAAGTTGCTGCGAAAGGCCGCCTGCTGCGGCTGCAGGGCCACGGCCCGCTCCAGGTAGCCGACGGCCTCTTCCAGGCGTCCACTCTGGTAGCAGAGGATGCCCAATAGATGCAGCGCCTCAGGCTGGTTGGGCTGCTGCTCCAAGACCCGGCGATAGGCGGCTTCTGCCTGCTGCAGCTCCCCCGCCTCGTGGTGGCGGACGGCGGTTTCCAGCGCCAAGATATCGGGCGTTGCCAAGTTGCCTCCTCCTCTTTCTAGGCCTTGATTATACTCGGATCTCTCTCAGCCCTCACCCCCGGCCCCTCTCCCAAAGGGAGAGGGGAGATGAAAAATGGGCCTGATGGCTCAGGCCCATAGAGCTCATGTCGCTAGGCAGCTACTAGCGCGGGATGGTGAAGCGGATATCCAGCCGCGGCCCCCGTGCCGTGGTCAGCGGCTGAGTGCCTGTGCCCGCAGCCGGCTCCTTGTCGAACTCGGCCCGGCAGGTGCCGTTCGCCCCCTGGCTGACTTCATAGGTCTGACCGCCCGGCACAGTAAAGCTAAAGGTGGCCGTGCCCAGATTGACCGTGGAGAAGAGGTCAATCGTGGTAAAGATCCCGAGAATCGGGTTGATCTGGCCAGAGAAGAGTGCTGACTGCTGAAAGGTAATAGAGCTAGTTGCGCCTTGCGCGCTGGTCGTAAGCAACACCGGCCCCAACGTGCCGCTGATGGAGTTGCCGGGGAAGAGAATGGGGAAGAGAATAGGATCAATTGGGGTTGTGTCGGAGAAGGTGACGATGCTGGTAGAGGGAGAGAAGGTGGCCGCAAAGGTGGAGCCGCTGACGACTACTACTGAGGTGTTGGGATTCACCTGCAAGCTAAAGGTCACATTGACCGTCGCAGAAGTAGCCGTAGTCTCACTTGCGCCATCGGTGTTTTGCACCCGTCTCGTCTGAGTCAGGAGTGTTTGGGCGAAAGTAGCATTGCCTACCAACTCAAACTGCACGTTCGCCGTTCCCAGATTGAACGTAGCTGAGCTGCTGGCCGTCCCCACCGCCAACAAGTTAGGCGTAGCCTGGTTGTTCCACACCTCGCGGGCGCACTGCAGCCGCACCTGGTAGAAGCGGGAGCCACTCACCGCCCGCTGCACCCCTGGCTGCACATCCGCCGTGCGCGGCCCCGCCGACACATCGTCACCCAACACGTTGCCGTTGATGCTCAACGCAATGAAGCTGGGCGTGGAAGCCGGCGCAAAGAAGTCGCTGGAAACCACGTTGTTGGGCGCACCCAGCGTGACTTCCTGGAACACCACGTTGTTGGCCGGCAGGTTGTGCGGCGTTGGCTCCAGGAAGAAAAAGCCTAAGCCGGTGTCGCCAAAGTTACCAATGGCTACCGCCTCATTGGAGGGCAACTGCACCAGCGTCAACTGTGCATCCTGCACCACAGCATTGGCCGGAATGCTGGCCGGAATTGGGAACGACAGCACTGCGCGGTAGTCGGTGCGCACACCCACCGGCAGGTTCTCCGCCACCCCAGCGCGACGGATACCATATCCCACGGGCACCACGATTGGGTTGGAGAACACCTGCCCGTTGGGTGTCACCGCCGCCAGTTGTGTCGGCAGCAGGCTAATGGGATCGCCGGTAGCCGCCACGTTGCCGGTGGTGAAGGTGGCCACAAAGTCTTCGGCCAGGCTGCGGCCGGAAGCAAACAGATCCGGCACCGCCCGCGAAATGGTGACCCGATAGACAGAGTCATTGCTCAGGGGTGTGCGGAAGGTGATGGTAACTTCGGTGCGGTCGGAGTTGAAGGCCAGATCCCGAGGCGGTACCGCTCCGGCCTGGGGCGCCACCGAGGTGATGCTCAGGGCTTGATTCAAGGGAGCCTCGCGCACCGGCTCGCTGAAGCGAATGACAATCCGAGTGCTGATGGCAACGTTGGTGGAGCCATCGGCGGGGCTGATGTTGATAACACGTCCCACTGGCGTAGGCGTGGGAGTGGGGGCGGGAGGTGCTGGCGGCGGAGCCGGGGGAGCCGGAGGAGCCGGCGGGGGCGGGGGAGGTACGGGCACCGACGTGCCGGAGCTATCTTCGCCGCAACCGGTGAGCAGCATGGGCAGCAGCACCACCGTCGATGCCAGAGACAGAGACCCCAGTGACTTGAGCAGCCACTTGTGCATTGTTCCGTTCATGTTTCTCCTCTTAACCAAAAAGTAGAGTTCGGCTGAACACTTCCCTCACATTACCCGATCGGCTCGCTCAGGGCAACCTAAGCTTTCTGAGAAATGGCCAATCGAGGGGAGACGCAGACACGCCAGTTTGGTGGCTAGCCTGTTTACTCTGCTAATCATACAGGCAGATGCGGCAGCTTTGGCAAGAGTTATCGACTTTTTCCGGGCCAATGGGGAGTGATCTGGGTCACAGACGATGGCATGAGCTTGCCTGTGGCTACTGCTTCGTACAACTCTGCTGAAGAGGCTGGGTTGAGGCTTGGCCGAGGGAGGTGAGACGTGGCCGGAATCTTTGCCCAGCAAGGTTTTCTCGGATCCAACTCTAAAAAACCGGGAGATCTACCTATTTCTCTGAAAAATGGTGCTTGATCCGGGGCAGAAGGGTGGCAGGATGAGGAGTGGATGTTTTTTCTGGAGACCCAAC
>NZ_JANSJI010000046.1:0-2454 GCF_047462475.1 Synechococcus sp. H55.11 | reverse complement strand
GGGCTGCCCACTGCCTACGAGCTGCGGCATCTTTTGCCTCAGGGATCCCACCAGGTAACTGTAGTCAGCAATACTCCAAAGTTTACGTTTACCCCTTCTCTGCCGTGGGTGGCGCTGGGCCTGAAGCGGCTGGCGGACATTCAGGTGGAGCTGCCGCAGCGGCTGGAGAGGAAGGGGATTGAATTTATCCAGGGCACGGTAACCGACTTGCAGCCGCCAAAGCGCACCCTGCGGGTTAACGGGGAGCCTCTGGCCTACGACTACTTGGTGGTGGCCACGGGAGCGGAGTTGGCCTTGGACGCCATCCCAGGTCTGGGGCCGGAACAGGGGTTTACCCAGTCGGTGTGCACGCCGCACCATGCTTTGCTAGCTCAGAAGGCGTGGGCAGAGTTTCTCCGCCAGCCGGGGCCGCTGGTGGTGGGGGCGGTGCCGGGGGCCAGTTGTTTTGGGCCGGCCTATGAGTTTGTCTTGCTGGCCGAGGGGCAGTTGCGAAAAAGAGGGCTGCGGGAGCAGGTGCCCATCACCTTCATCACGCCGGAGCCCTATGCTGGCCATTTCGGGATTGGCGGCATGGCGGGGGCCGAGGAGCTGGTGAAACGGCTGCTGGCCCAGCGGCAGATCCGGGTTTTGGCCAATACTGCCATTGCCCGTGTCGAAGAGGGGGAAATCGTGCTGGCAGAAGGGGAGCGGATCCCTTTTGCCTACGCCATGCTGCTGCCGCCCTTCCGGGGAGCCCAGTTCCTGCGGGAAGTCCCCGGCCTGACGGACGCCCGCGGTTTCCTGCCGGTAACTTCCACCTACCAGCATCCCGACTTCGATAGCTTCTATGCGGTGGGCGTGGTGACCCAGCTAGCCCCTTCCGAGACAACCCCTTTGCCGGTGGGAGTGCCCAAAACCGGCCAGATGACCGAGGCGATGGGGATGGCAGTGGCGCACAATATCGCCCTGCGCCTGGGAGCCCTGCGGGGGGAACCCGTGAGCCCGACGCTGGAAGCCATCTGCTTTGCCGACTTCGGCGATACGGGCATTCTCTTTTTGGCGGATCCTGTCTTGCCGGTGCTGGGGCGCCGCCGCCGCGCCCTGGCCGTACAAGGGCCATGGGTCAGTTGGCTCAAGTCCGCCTTTGAGCACTATTTCCTGGCCAAGATGCGCTGGGGGTGGGCGGTGCCTTGGTTTGAGCGCCTCAGTTTGCAGGGGGTGGGGCTCTCTCTGATAGAGCCCATCTCCAAACCATTGGGAGATTTGGTCTCCCCTTAGAAAAGTTCCGATTTTCTCGTCACGCTCAAGTTACGCCGGACACTTGCGCTATGAAAACTCAAGTCGGCAGGTTGCAACAACAAACGTTTTCCGGCTGGAGCTGGGGCCACCTGGGCTGGGCGCTGCTCTTCCTCTCGCTAGGGGGGCTGGGCGGCTGGCTGCTGGGATCCCAAGGCCGGCCCGGCCAAGGGGGGGCAGCTTTGGAGGTTGCCGGTCGCGTCGGCGGGACAGGGTCCCTGGAAGCCACCGAGGCCGCCCCGCTGACCACGCTGGAGGTCAAGCCACGGGAAATCAGCCAAGAGCGGATCCTGGTGGGCAGCCTAGAGGCCGTGGAGCGCACCCCCCTCAGCAGCCGCATCGTGGGCCGAGTCGTGGAGCTGCCGGTTCAGGAGGGGCAGCGGGTGGCGGCTGGATCCCTGATTGCCCGCCTGGATATCAGCGATGTGCAAGCCGCCCAGCAACAGGCCCAAGCCCAGCGGCAACAGGCTGAGGCGCAACTGCAGCAGGCCCAAGCAGGCCTTCTGGCCGCCCAGGCGGGGGTGAGGGGAGCGGAAGAAGCCTTGCGCCAGGTGCAAGCCCAGAAGCAGCAGGCGGAAGCGGAGCTGCAGGAGGCCCGTTTGCACCAAGAGCGGATGCAGAAGCTGCACGCCGAAGGAGCCGTGGCCCAAGCCCAGGTGGATCAGGCCAATACGCGGGTAGCCGTGCTCCTGGGCCGCCTGGCCCAGCTCGAGGCCGGGATCCAGCAGGCCGAACAGGGATTGACCCAAGCACGGGCCCAGCTTGCCCAGGCGGAAAGCCGGATCCCTGAGGTGCAGGCAGCCATGGCCCAGGCCCAGGCAGGGGTGGCGCAAACCCAAGCCAACCTTGCCTACGGAACCCTGGTTGCCCCCTTTGCCGGCGTCGTCACCCGCAAGTATGTGGAGGTAGGGGCTTTGGCGGGGCCGGGCCAGCCGATTGTGGAGCTAGAAAGCAGCGAGCGGCTGCGGTTTTCCATGGCCTTGCCCGAATCCCTGGCCGGCCAAATCCGGGTGGGACAAGCGGTGCCCATCAGCATCGACAGCCTCAACCAAACCGTGGAGGGAACCATCCGCCAAATCATCCCCAGCGCCGACCCCAGCTCAAGAACGGTGGAGGTGAAGGTGGAGATTCCCCCGCTCCCCGGAGCAATGCCGGGCATGCTGGGCCGTCTGAAGTTGG
>NZ_JANSJI010000045.1:26109-40158 GCF_047462475.1 Synechococcus sp. H55.11 | reverse complement strand
CGGTGGTGGTGTCGTTAGCAAGCCATTCAATTCTGGGTGTGAACCTACACCTGGCTCTGCCAGAAGCCAGTCTACAGAGCTATGCCACCTGGATCGAGGCGCGTATTCAGGAGAGGCAGGGCGCCCAGGTGGTTACTTGTAACCCAGAGATGATCATGCAGGCGCAGCGGGATCCGGCCTTTGCCCAGGTGCTACAACGAGCAGAGCTGGTGATCCCAGATGGGGCGGGGGTGGTGTGGGCTTTGCGGCGGCAGGGGATCCGCGTCCAGCGGGTGCCGGGGATCGAGCTGGCCGAAGCCCTGATCGCGCTGGCGGCAGAACGGGGGTGGCGCTTGGCCTTGGTGGGGGGAAGGCCGGAAGTCAACCGGGCAGCGATTCAACATTGGCACGCTTGCTTTCCCTCTCTGTCCATTTGGGGCTACCACGGCTACTTCTCCCCTGCCGAGGAAGAAAACCTGCTGCACACTCTCCAGGACTTCCAGCCGCAACTGGTGTGGGTGGGGCTGGGCTCCCCGCGCCAGGAGCTGTGGATCCAGAGATGGCGCAGCCTCTTGCCCCAGGCCATCTGGATGGGGGTGGGGGGCAGCTTCGACATTTGGGCCGGCCAAAAACGGCGAGCCCCCCGCTGGTGGCGTGACCATCACCTGGAATGGTTGTATCGTCTCTATCAGGAACCTTGGCGCTGGCGACGCATGTTGGCTTTGCCCAGGTTTGCCTGGCGGGTGCTGTGGGATCCCGCTTCTCGCTGGCACCCCTAGCCTGCCGGCGCTTCCTCGTCTTCCTCTTTTGTAGGCGCTTCCTTATGATGCTTGGTCAGCACATCGGCTATTCCCCTCGCGTTCACCGTTGGGCCGGTACAGCTCCCACTCCTCATCTGGCCCCCTTGAGCTTGTACAGCAGCACCCAGCCGGGATCTTTGCAGGCCCCAGCCAGCATGGTGTCCCTGCGGGGCGTGAGCAAGGTCTTCCCCAACGGCAACTTGATTTTTCAGGATGTGAACCTGGAGGTGCGCCGCGGCGAGTTCGTGTTTGTTACCGGCGTGTCGGGAGCGGGCAAGTCCACCCTCTTGCGACTGCTCTACGGGGACGAACAGGCCACCGAGGGCACGGTTGTGGTGGATCAGGTGTGCCTATGTTCTTCGGAAGGGCGGCGGCCCTACCGCATTCCACCCCGTCCGCTGGCGATGCTGCGGCGGCGCTTGGGGGTGGTCTTTCAAGACTATCGCCTGTTGGCCAACCGCACCCTGGCGGAAAATGTGGCCTTTGTGCTGCGCGCCCAAGGGCTGTCCCCCGCCGAAATCCGCCGCCGCATCGGGCCGACTTTGAAGATGGTGGGGCTGACCGAAAAGCGGGATCGCTTTCCCCATGAGCTTTCGGGAGGAGAACAGCAGCGCCTCAGCCTGGCCCGTGCCATTGTTAACATGCCGGTGCTGCTGCTGGCAGACGAGCCGACGGGGAACCTGGATCCGGAAAACTCGCTCTTGGTTCTCCAGATTTTGGAGCGGCTCAATTCTTTTGGGGTGACTGTCATCATGACCAGCCACGACCCCCATCTGGTGGAGCGGGCCGGCCACCGGGTGGTGCGCATGGAAGGAGGACGCCTGTATGATCTGCGCTGAGGCGCTGCATAGGGCGGGAATCCCGAAGATTGGGTTTACTGGCAGTGTTGGGCGGTAAACAGCATGCAATCTCTCTCCCGATTTCTCAACAAGATTCGCTATCTCCTGCAAGAGACTTTTTTGGGGTTGCGGCGGGGAGGCTGGCTGAACTGGGCGGCGGTGAGCACCCTGCTGGTGTTGCTGTTTTTGGTGGGGATCGGCGTGGAGCTGTCTTGGGGGGTGGATGCGACGGTGCGATCCCTGGGGGAGCAACTGGAGATCTCCGTCTATCTGGAGCCGGAACGCCAAGGGGTGGAGTTGCAGCCCCAGGTCGCCCAATTGCCCCACGTGGTGGCGGTGAAGGTCATCACCAAAGACCAAGCTTGGCGCACCCTCCTCATCGAGATGGGGATCCAGGATGAGGCGGCGATGGAAACCCAGTTGGGGGAGAACCCTTTGGTGGATGCCCTGCGGGTCAAGGCGGATTCCGCCGAAGCCCTGGGGGAGGTGGCGGCACAGATTCGCCAATTGGAAGGGGTAGACGAGGTGTACTACGGCAGCCGCATCGTGGAACAACTGGCCCAAATTCAGGAGATGCTGCGGCTGGGATCCCTGGGCATCACCGGGGTGTTGGCCCTGACGGCGGTGGCTGTGATCACCACCACCATTCGGCTGATCGTCATGGCGCGGCGGCGGGAGATCGAGGTGATGCAACTGGTGGGGGCAACGGCAGCTTGGATTTACTTGCCCTTTATTTTGCAGGGCTGCCTGTTCGGGGTGATCAGCGCGCTAGGGGCTTGGGGCTTGGTTCTGGGATCCCGACAGTTGCTGCAGGAGGTGCTGGAGCGGTTGATCGCCTTGCCCTTTCTCAAGGTGATGCAGGCGGATCCCGGCCAACTGGAGTTTTGGTTCTTGCCGCTGCTGCTGTTGGGGATGGGGGTTTTTCTGGGCACCGGCAGCAGCTTGATCGCAGTGCGTAAGTCGGTCGGGCGCTGAGCAAGGGAGGGATTGGCCGGTTCTCTGCTAAAATCAGGATCCCCTGTAACAATAGATGCCAAGGTTAAAACTGCGATGATGGCCCCACGCAAGCATCAACTGGCTATCGACAACGACGAGCTGATGCGTCGGGTAGAGGCTCTGATCAACGCCTCCAAAAATCGCTACCGCATCACAGTACAGGTGGCCAACCGGGCCAAGCGCCGTCGCTACGACGATCCCGACGATCTGGAAGATGGCTGGATGAAGCCCATCCGCCGCGCCGTCATCGAGATGTCGGATGAACTGACTGAGCCGGAAATCATCGGCGACGAGTAGCTGTTGGCCCTGTCGCAACTGCAGGCCAGCCGGGCGGCTAAGGGCGATGAAGACCCTCGGCAGGAACCTGGTCTGTGAGGTCTTCTGGATCAAGATCCCTTTCCCGCGGACGGGCCTCCAGCCGCGACTCCATCAGGCGCAGCAGGCGGTGGGTCTCCTCTGGGCTGAGGCCCTGGATGCGCATCTCCAAGGGGCTGTGGAACCAGAGGGTTTGCTGCGGAAACGGAATCCGGATCCCGGCTTGGTCGAAGGCATGCTTGAGGCGACGGCGATATTCCCGCGCCACCCGCCACTGCTGTAGGGGCTGCACTTTGATCCAGATGCGCAGGGTGATCCCCCGCTCCCCTAGGTCATCGACGCCGTGCATCTCGGGGGGCTCGAGGATCTTGTCCCGCCAAGCCGGCTCCCGGTACATCTGGAGCGCCACCTGCTCGGTGATGCGGATGGCCTGTTCCAGGTCGTTTTCGTAGGCGATCACGATCCCCAAATCCACCCGCGACCAGCCGTTGGAGAGGTTCTCCACCACCCGAATGGCGCTGTTGGGAATGGAGATCAGGCTGCCTTCGGTGTTGCGCAACTGGGTTAGCCGCAGATCCATATGTTCCACCAGGCCGCTCCGCCCATCCACCACGATCACATCTCCTTCGGCGAATTGGTCTTCCAGCAAAATCAACAGCCCGTTGATCACGTCTTTGATCAAATCCTGGGCAGCCAGGGAAATCCCCAGCCCGATGAAGCCCAGGCTGGCCACCAAAGGGCCGATATTCACCCCCACCGAGGCCAAGCCGACCAGGGATCCCAGCAAAACCAGCGCGGTGGCTGTCACTCCTTTGGAGACACCGGCAAAGGTGCTGAGGCGTTTGCTGAGGCGATAGGTGGGGGCATTTTGCCACTGCTCCTGGCGCAAGGCGGCGAAGAGGCCGTCCAGCAGCAGGCTGCTCAGCCAAACACTGCCATAAGTCGCCAGGCCCACCCCTGCCAAGCGCAGCAGAGGGCCGCGCAGCGAGACCAGGAGAAACGTTTGCAAGGGGCGTGTTTGGGGGAAAAGGCCCAAACTCACCCCAACGCCGCCCGTCCACAGGCCAACCTGCACCAGGCGCAGCAGACGAATGTGCAGCTCCAAATAGGATGCCTGCCGTTTGCGCCCTGCCTGTTGTTCGACCAAGACGGGATCCTCGCCCGGCTCCCCCTGGAGGCGCTCCTGCACCTCTGCTTGGATGGCCTGGTACTCCGCCTGCAGGGCATCGCGTTTTTGCTGCAGCCGTCGTCGTTCTCGTTGACAAAGCCGGCTCAGGCTTGCCGCTGCTGCCAGAATGGCGAGGGCTATCAGGGCTTGGCGGCGCAAAAACTGGGGCTGTCGCTCCCGCTGCCAGGTGCGCAGGGCCTCCTCGACAATGCCCGCCACCTGTTCGGCCCAATCCATCGGCTGGCTGCCCTGAAGCTGAGCATCCAGAGAGGTGATGGTCATCAAATGGCGTCCATTCACCCGGATCACCGGCTGATTGGTTTGGCTGTCGAGGACGACCTCCACCCGCAGTGTTTCCGGGTCAAGGCCCGACTGGGCCAACTGGCGCAGGGTTTGTTCGATGGAGCGGGCCCGCTGCGACACCGGCGGCACGCTGCCGGGATCCCCCTGCAGCGCGGCGACCAAAAACAGCCGCCGCCCATCCAGCGTCACGGCCTCTGTTTGGATGGAGGTGGTGGGCAGGCTGAGCGCCTGCCGCAGCTCTTCCAGGGCATCCAAGCGGTTGAGCAAAGGCAGGTTGGAGGCGGTGCCGTTGTTTTGAGAAGTTTCCTGACCCCATGCCGGCTCGATGGCCGGGGATAGGGCGAGGGAAGTGCCGAAAAAAAGGAGCGGCCAAAGCAGGGATCCCGCTGTTCCCCGCCTCGATCTACTTGAAGCTTGCAGATTGTGCGGCATGAGCCGATGCTAAAGTTCTTCCATCAATCTAAGAAGAAGAAAGCAATGCCGAGAATGGCATAGGTGGCCAAGAGCAACAGCCCCTCCAGCCAGTTGGAGCGCCCGTCGCTGCTGACGGAGTTGACCAGCAACACCGAGACGGCGATCGCTACCAGCTCCACCATGCCGAAGTTAAAGTTCATCGGCTGGCCCAGCAGGTCACCGGCCAGGACCAGCAGGGGCGCCACGAACAGGGCAATTTGCATCGTCGAGCCCAGAGATACTGAGAAGGAGAGATCCATCTTGTCTTTCATGGCCACCGTAATTGCCGTCGCATGTTCGGCCGCATTGCCGATGATCGGCAGCAAGATCACCCCCATAAACAGCGAGGTAATGTGCCAATGCTCCAGAGTGTGCTCCAAGGTGCTCACCAACAGTTCCGACTCCAGTGCCACCAACACCGTCAACCCCAAAAGGGCCAACACCCAAGGCCATAGCCCAGGCTGCTCGGGCGGGGCCGTCAACACTTGGGGAATGGAGCCCTCCGCCTGCAAAACCGGATTGGGGGCCAGGCGATTGGCCGCCTCATTCTCTGCGGCTGCGGCCTCGTGAAGAGCGTAGAGGTAACTGTGGGTTTTGAGGGAAAACAGCAAGGTGAGGCCGTAAACCCCGATCAGCACCAGAGCCACCGCCGTGGACAGCTCTTGGATGGAGAGCGCTCCCAAGTTGGCATCGGCATAGGTGACCACACTGGGCAAGATCAAGGCCACCACCGCCAGGTTCATCACCGAGGCATTCATGCGGGCCACTTCGGGCCGAAAGCTCTGCTCGCGAAACTTAATGCCGCCCAAAAACATGGCCAGCCCGGCCACCAGCAGCAGGTTGCTGATGATCGAGCCGGTGATCGAGGCTTTCACCACCTCCACCAGCCCCGCCCGCAGCGCCACCAAGCCGATGATCAATTCTGCCGCATTGCCAAAAGTGGCGTTGATCAACCCCCCTATGGTCGGCCCGGTCAAGGCGGCAATCTCCTCGGTGGCTTGACCCATAAACTTGGCCAAGGCCACCACCGCCAAGGCGGCACAGAGGAAGACCAGATTGGGATCCCAGCCTCGGAAGTGCCCCACCCAAGATAGAGGAACTCCCGCCAGCAGCAGGAACATCAGGCCGTTCAAACCTCTCTGCCAACCTGCTGCAGAGCGATCCGGAGAACCCAGAGAATTTGCATTAGCCAGAGTCATGGTTGCACAAAAAGGGAGCGCCAATAGATGCCGTTTGGGTTTTGGAGAGCAGTACCCCCACCGATGGGGCCATCTCCAAGAGTCTAACGGCTGCGAGGGGCAGTTGGATAGGTGCGTCTGGCTAGAGGGAGATAACCCGGTTGCGCTGCAACTGCCGGGCGATCTCGGCTCCCAATTGATCCGACAGGCGCTGCGGATCGACAATTTTCAAAAAACTGCTGCCCTCCACCTCGAAAGGAAAGGATCCCTCGATGTCGTCGCGGGGCAGTTGTACCAGCAGCAATTGCTCGGGGCGCTTCGCTTGCAGGGCATAGCCCAACTCCAAACAGACCTGGGGACTGGGCAGAGGCCGTCCTCGGCCATTCACCTGCACCGGGGTGACATCGGCCACCACCAGCAGCGCGTGCTTGAGCTTGCGAATCAGGGCCGCGTCGATTAGAGGTGTCTCGCTTTCGCTGGGCAGGGATCCCTGCAGTTGCAGCGGAAGAACCGGTTGGTGATGGCGGTTAATGGTCTCCACCACCGCCTGCAACGCCTGGTGCAGCGTGGCGCTGGAGTCGGGGTAATCCGCTTGGCCACAAAAGTAGATGACCGGCTCCGTCATGTTCAGGGTGGCCCGCTTATTAAAGTAGATCTCGCGGCTGATCAAATCGAGGTTGGAGATGCTGTAGGCGCCGCTGCCCTCGATGTAAAACTCCACCAGCTCCCCTTCCAAGTAGCGCTGCCACCAGACAGAAGCCTTCACCTGCTCCACATCGTCGAGGAAATCGGCTCGCATCGCCGTTTTCAAGAGGCCGGTACGGCTTAGGCGCAGATCGGGAGCCCTCTGTTGAACTTGGGAGGCAGACAACACCGAATCCAAATACCAGGCTTTCAAAACGATGATCGCCATCGGATCCCTCTGCGCTTAGCCTCAAAGGTACCTGATTTTGGCCTGATTTTGGTCCGATCGCCGGGAGAACCGTTACCCTCGCAGCCGAGATACGAAGCCAAAACAGTGAGGCCTCGGGGTCAGCTCGGCTCCAGCTGCAGGGCCAGATCCAGCAGCCGGTGGGCCAGGGTGGCCTTGGTTGTCCAAGGCAGCCGTTCTGGGCTGCCCTGCCGCGGGATCCAGTAGCCTTGGTTGTGGCTGCTGCCAAAGCCGCTCTCCGGCTGGTCGATGGGATTGGCCACAATGGCGTCCAGCCCTTTCTGCTGCAGCTTCTCCTTGGCTGAGGGGAGGGGATCCCCGCTTTGGGCGGCAAAGCCGATGAGGCGCTGGCCAGCACGTCTGTGGCGGGCCAAAGCTGCCACCAGGTCAGGGACGGGTTCTAAGGGCAGCATCTGGGGCAGTTCGCCTTTTGGCAGCTTCCCCGCGTAAACCTGGGCGGGGCGCACATCCCCCACAGCGGCAGCCATCCACAAAAGATCCACCTGGGGAAACTCCGCCTGCAAAACCTGCTCCAGTTGGGCTGCCGTCTCCACCGGCATGGCCCGAATGGCGAAGGGTGCTGGATCAAAGGGGATCCCCAGCGGCCCATGCACCAGCGTGACTTCGGCCCCCCGACAGGCGGCTGCCACCGCCAGCGCCACCCCCATCCGCCCACTGGCAGGGTTGCCGATAAAGCGCACCGCGTCGATGGGCTCGCGGGTGCCTCCTGCCGTCACCAACACCCGCTTCCCTTGCCAGTCTTTTTTCCCCCCTGTCCAGAGCAGAGCCCGCACATACTCCTGCAGCGCCTCTGGCTCCAACATACGCCCTTCCCCCACCGCATCACAGGCCAGGCGGCCACTGGCAGTGGGCAAGGCCCAGAAGCGGGGATCCCGTTGCAGCCGCTGCCAATTCTCGGCCACCGCTTCAGCCTTCCACATGTGGGTATTCATGGCCGGCGCCAGGGCCACCGGACAGTGGCAAGCCAAAACCACATTGGTGAGCAAATTGTCCGCCAGCCCCTGGGCCACCTTGCCCAAGGTGTTGGCCGAAAGCGGCGCAATCAGAAGAGCCTCGGCCCATTCCCCCAGCTCGATGTGCAGCGGCCGTCCCCGCGTAGCTTGCCAGAACTCGGCATCCGTGAAAGCTGGCTGGCGAGACACAGTGGCCAACGTCAGCGGGGAGATAAACTGTTCTGCAGCTTTCGTCAAAACCACCCTCACCTCTGCCCCCTGCTGGGCCAGAGCAGATACCAAAACCGCCGTTTTGTAGGCAGCAATCCCCCCGCTCACCCCAACCAGAAGACGCCGTCCCGACCAAAAGAGATCCATATCGAGTGACACTCAAACAGCCTTGTTTCCAGTTTCCCTGCTTTTGCTCAACTCCGGTGCCGCAGCGGGGATCCAGCGTCTAGAGACACTCAAAGACACTTCTATATGCCCTTGGCCCTGAGGGCCTGTCCCTTCCGCGAAAGTCTCCCCCACAGGTTCTGGCCTCTAGAGAAAATTCTCCACTACTGTTTTGCGCAATCACCCTTCAATCCCATTGCAGCCGCCGAACCTATTCTCTCTAATAGGAAGGTAAAGAGGAATTGGAGGAACCTCTATTGCAATCGCTGTTTGTTTCTGGCTACACTAACTGTTGTCCTTAAAACCACCTTGATATGGCTACAACCAGTAAACCAAAACCACTCACTGGCCAAGAGCTCCTCGACAAAGTAACTTCAATGGGAAATGCGGATCGCAAGGAAAAAGCTCGCGCCTGTGGCTATGTCACCTACACCAAGAATGGTCAGGAGCGAGTGAATCTGATGCAGTTTAACAATGCCCTGCTGAAGGCTGTTGGCGTGGATCTCGGTGCCAGTGACGAAAATGGATCTCGTGGCCGCGCTCCTACCTTCCGGGTTTCGGTTCATAAGAATGGCAATCTCCTAATTGGAGCTGCCTACACCAAGAAGATGGGCCTCAAGCCCGGAGATGAGTTCGAGATCAAGTTGGGCCACCACAACATCAAGCTGGAGCGCGTCAACTGATTGGCTGTCTCCCTGTACTGCTTCTCCCTGCTGGTGATCTCCTATCAGCTTGGGTGAAGCCCTCAATATGATTTTCAGCCTTTGGGAGCAGCAGCCTCTTCTTTTTGCTCCGGCGTTCATTGTTCGTCTACTCTACCAGACAAGGGATCCTCATGATCCGCTGGGGATCCCTGACGATCTGTATCTCATCAACGGCTGAAGCATGGATTAAGTTCGCTATTCTGACAACAGTAGAATTGGGTCTGCGGCAATGAACACTCCGACTGTACAGAATATCTTTCGCCACTGGGGACGGTGGCGAACTTGGGCGGGGCTGTTGTTGTTGGCAGCAATGTTCTTTATCAGCGGGTCTCATCCGTGGGTTTGGTCCCAGTCGAATGCGTCTTTACAGTGGGTCTCTTCTCAACCTGCCCCTGAACAGCAGGATGTTTTGATAGATGGAGTCATTCGGCTGCAATTCGATCGGCCGCTGGATCCCAATCTACAACGGCTGGCGGTTCAGTTGGAGCCGCCGGCAGCGGTCATTTTCGACGTGCAGGGAGACGAGTTGTTGCTTAAGCCTCGAGATCCCTTGCGCTTCAGCACCGACTACACCCTTACGATTGCCCCCCAAGAGGGGCTGCCGCTGGAGCAGGCCATCCAACTGCGCTTTCGCACCGAGCCGCAGTTTACCTACGAGCGGGACATCAAACCGCTGCTGGAGGCCAGTTGTGTCGGCTGTCACCAGCCGGCGGGGCGACAGCGCACCCAGTTGCTGGATAGCTACGAGGCGGTTCTGGCCTACGTCAAGCCAGGGGATCCCAAGAGCGAGTTGATCGATCCCCGCTGGACGCGCCGCCACGCCACTATTCTCAACGCCAACAATCCCAACCGCTCTCAGGCCCGCGGCGGATCCCCCGAGATCGCCTACATCCAAGCCCGTGGGCTGCCCCTCTCCCGTCTGGGCTTTTGGACGCCGGAGGAGGTGGAGATCGTCCGCACCTGGATCGTGCAGGATGGCGCCCCCCGCACCAGCGCCCCTGCCCAGAACTAGTCTCACCGCCATGACCGCTCCCCAACCTTTGGCCACCGTCATTCAGGGATCCCTGAGTCGGGGCTTGGAAGCTCGCCTCAACCCCGGTGTTTCGGTAGAAGACCTGCGGGTGGGCAAGTTTGTGGTGATTCAAGGGGAGCGCCACCGCTTCTTCGGTCTGCTCACCGACGTTACGTTAGCAACCAGCAACCCCCAGATCCTGGTCAACCCCCCCCGCCCGGAAGAGACCCTGCTGCAGGAGGTGCTGGCGGGTACCGGCACCTACGGGGTTATCGCCCTCACGCCGATGCTGATGTTGGTGCCGCGGCAGACGGAAGGGGAAAGGCTGTACCCCCTCATTGATCCCAACCGGCCAGAAGATGGCGGCCCAGCCCTTCCTGGTGCTGAGGCGATGGAGCTGTTGCCGGTGAAAACGGTGCCGGCCCATTTTTCCCAAGTGTACGAGGCGCGGGAGCTGGACTTTCGCACCGTCTTTGGCTGGGAAGAGGATCCAACTCGGCGCAACTTTGCCATCGGTCAGCCCCTGGACATGGCGGTGCCCATTTGTCTGGATTTGGATCGCTGGGTGGAGCGCAGCAACGGCATCTTCGGCAAGTCCGGTACCGGCAAATCCTTTCTGGCCCGCCTGCTCCTGGCGGGCATCATCCGCAAACGGGCAGCGGTGAACCTAATTTTTGATATGCACTCCGAGTACGGCTGGGAGGCGGCCAGCGAGGATAGGCAGGCCACCACTGTCAAGGGGCTGCGGCAGCTCTTCCCCGGCCAGGTACAAATCTATACCTTGGATCCCGATTCCACCCGGCGGCGAGGGGTGCGGGATGCCCGCGAACTGTTTATTGCCTACAACCAGATCGAGGTGGAAGATCTGGCCCTGTTGGCGGAGGAGCTCAACCTCTCGGAGGCCAGCCTGGAAAACGCCATTATCCTGCGCAACGAGTTTGGCCGCGACTGGATCAGCCGGCTCTTGAGCCTCTCCAACGCCGAGGTTCAAGAGTTTTGCGAACAGAAGATGGGCAACAAGGCCTCGATCCTGGCCCTGCAGCGCAAGCTCACCCGCCTCGACGACCTCAAGTACATCCGCAACAGCTTGCCCCACAACTACATCGGCGAGATCTTGGAGGCCCTCAGCCGCGGCATCCACGTGGTCATCGAGTTCGGATCCCAGTCCAACCTGCTCTCCTACATGTTGGCAGCCAACGTCATCACCCGCCGCATCCACCAGGCTTATGTGCAGCAGACAGAGCGGTACCTGCAGTCCAAAAATCCCCTCGACCGGCCCCGGCAACTGTGCATCACCATCGAGGAAGCGCACCGCTTTCTGGATCCGCGGGCGGCCAAGCAGACCATTTTCGGCACTATTGCCCGCGAGATGCGCAAGTACTTTGTCACGCTGCTGGTGGTGGATCAGCGCCCTTCCAGTATCGACAGCGAGGTGATGTCGCAGTTGGGCACCCGCATCACGGCCCTCCTCAACGACGAGCAGGATATCGACGCTGTCTTTACAGGGGTAGCCGGCAGCCAGAACTTGAAAACAGTGCTGGCCAAGCTGGATTCCAAACAGCAGGCCCTGATCCTCGGCCATGCCGTGCCCATGCCGGTGGTGGTGCAAACCCGCTCCTACGACCCCAGGTTCTACGCCGAGATCGCCGATCCCGACTGGTCCCAGGCCGCCGATGCGGAGGTGCTTTGGGCAGCTCAGAAGGCCAAGGAGGAACTGGGGCTGTAGGGAGGGCTTCCCCACAAGCCAGTCATCAGGCGCAGCAAAAAGCAGCGCAGGGGCGGAAAGGCCATCATCCCGCTCAGGATCCAGCGCCGCATGACCACCAGGGGCCAGTAGGAGTTGGAGAAGGTGCGGGTGAGTAGATCCGTGAAGAGCAGCACCAGCCAGTTTTCCCAACGGCGCCGGCGACCGTAGCGGCGCAGGACTTTGACATCTCCCAGATCCTCGTGCCGTTGCCAAGCAGCCAACAGCACCTGGGCCAAGGCAGCGGCATCGCGGATGCCGAGGTTCAGCCCTTGGCCGGCCACCGGATGGCAGTGGTGAGCAGCATCTCCCACCAACGCCAAGCGGTGCTGATAGTAGCGGCGGCTCTGGCGCAGACGGGCCGGGAAGACTTGGGGCGGGTTCAGCAAGGTGAGGCAGCCGCCCTGGACGCCGTAGTAGCGCTGCATCTCGGCCAAGAAGTCGGCCTGAGAAAGGGCCAGCGTGGCTTTGGCCTGCTCGTGGGGCAGGATCCAGACCACCTGGCAGCGATTGCCGGGCAGGGGCAGGATGGCGAAGGGGCCAGCAGGCCAGAAGCGTTCGTAGGCGATGTTTTGGTGGTCTTGGGCAGGGGCCACCAGGGCGGTGATACACGACTGCCAGTAGTCCCAGCCGTCGCTAGGGATCCCTGCCCGCTGCCGCACGGGAGAGCGCAGGCCGTCGGCAGCCACCACCAGAGCGGCGGCCAGTCGGCGCCGGCCCTGTGTCATTTCCAGCTCTACCTCGGCAGCAACCTTCCCGTAGGTTACCCTCTCCACCCTGGCTTCGTAGTAGCAGGTGATCTTGGGATCGGCGGCTACTTGCTCCTGGAGCACCTGCTGCAGCCGAGCATGTTCGCCGCAGTAGAAAACCGCCGTTTCCCCCACATCCTCCGGCCTAAATGTCACCCGCTGGGGAGCGTTGGCGTCGGTCAGAATCACCTGGGCAAAGGGCGTGATGTGGGGAGCCAGCGCCTCCCACACCCCGATGGCCCGAAAGATGCGGATCGACAGCGGCGAAAGGGCATAGGCCAAGGGGCGCTGCCTGACTGCCTCAGCCGACTGGGCCTCGATGAGGGCCAAGCGCAGGCCGGAGCCCTGCAGGGCACAAGCTAGAGTCAGGCCCGCAATGCCGCCGCCGACGATGATCACGTCGTAGAGGGCGTCCAGGGTATCCGGAGGGGGAGCAAGGATCGTCATTGTCTCTTATTGGGTGCTGTGGCCAACTACTTCTGGGGAGGCGGAGTTTGCCGGCGTGGCGGCCCGCACCGCCCGGAACATGCCAAAGCGGCAGAGGCCGGTGCCGAAGGCCAGGCGCATGAGCAAGAAGGTGGGCACCTCCCGCAGCGACTTAATCAAGCCTACCAAGCCAAACTTCAGCAAGCCCTCGGGACGGACAATGCCCTGCCAGATGGAATCCAGCCAAGAAGGAAGGGTTTCTTGCGTCCAGTCGGCGGTTTCCACCTGCCCTTCCACCAGCCCGGTGGCTTGCAACTGTTCAGCAAACCCCTCGATGCTGGAAAAAGCGGGGTGCGACCACTGATCCAACAACTGCCGCATCACCAGCCGCTCCCAAAAGTTGAGGGGCTTTTGACGGTCGTCCCGCTGGTTCCAGTCCGCCACCACCAAGATGCCTCCCGGCTTGAGCACCCGCAGCATCTCGCTGGCGTAGCGGGCCTTGTCCGGCATGTGGGGCCCCGCTTCGATGGACCAGACCACATCAAAGCTGGCGTCGGGAAAGGGCAGGTTGAGGGCATCGGCCACCTGAAACCGGACGGGCAGATCGGGGGGGGTGAGCTCTTGGGCCCGCTGCACCTGCTGTGGGCTAATGGTGATGCCGGTTACGACAAAGCCGTAGTCGCGGGCCAAGATGCGACAACTACCGCCGATGCCGCAACCTACATCCAGCACCGTCGTCCCCGGCGGCAGCCGATCCAGCCCGCCCCAGCGCACCATCTCGTGGACAAAGTCGTGCTTGGCCTGGATGAAGTTCTTCCGCCGCGGCGGGGATCCGTAGTGGCCGAGGTGAATATGCTCGCCCCAGTAGAACTCCAGGATCCCGTCGCGGGTCCACTCGTCGTAAGACTTAGCCACGGATGCGGGAGACTCGTATTTGCGAGCAGTCAACAGGTAGGCTGCCAGACCCACGGCCAGCAGCAGAGCTATGCTCAAAGCCCAGAGGATTGGATTCATCGGATTATAGTCGTTTCAAACAAGATTAAGACACTTTGCCGCCGACCCAAGCGCTCCGGGCCTCTACCCTCACCCCCAACCCCTCTCCC
>NZ_JANSJI010000045.1:23801-26009 GCF_047462475.1 Synechococcus sp. H55.11 | reverse complement strand
AGCGCTCCGCGCCGCCGGCGCGTTCGCGACAGCGTTGCGTAGGAATAACGACGTAGAGAAACGTTTCATTGCTACTTGGTAGTGACTATAACTGTGCTGAGGGACGGCGATCATCGGTTGGATGGCGGCTGCCCGCTATTGGGAAGTCTAACAATGCGGCAAAGATCCAATCCCATTTTGCCCCATCCGCCAAGGGATGAAGTTTAGGATCCCGACGAGGGACGGCTGGACAAGATTGTCCAGCATGATTCCAGCATCAATGGGGATCGTTGCCATCATCCGCTGGGCTGGGTGGTCTTGCCAGACAAAAGGGTGGCGGCATAGCGAGCAGCTCCCTTCAACCCCACCTGCGCATTCACCACCACCTGCACCGACAGTTGCTCCAGGAGAGGACGCATCCGCCCTTTGTCCAAAAACGAGGACAAAAACTCTCCTTGGTGCAAGAGGCGCAAGAGCTTGGGCGCGATCCCACCGGCGATGAACAGGCCCCCGCGAGGCAGCAGTTGCAGGGCGAAGTTCCCGACCGCAGCTCCGTACAAGCTGATAAAAAGCCGCAGACACTCCACTGCCAGCGGATCCCGTGCTTCCATGGCGGCATTGGCAATTTGGGCTGCCGGGTCAACAGGCTCGGCCCCCTTTTCCCAAGCCTCAATTTGGGCCAGCAACTGTTCTTCCCCTTGCCCCCACCGACTATCCCGCAAAAATTGATAGATGGCAACAATTCCCTGCCCTGAGACCACCCGCTCGGTGGAGACACGCCCGTGCCGTTTTTGCAAATACCTCAAAAGCTCCCACTCTAAAGGGGTGCGCGGGGAAAAATCCACATGCCCTCCCTCGCTGGCATGAACCTGGTAGCCGCCTTCTCCCCAGGTGAGGTAAGCCTGCCCCAAACCCGTACCTGCTCCCATCACGCCAATCGGAGCCCGGGGTTGACGCTCACCCACTTGCAAGGTGTCCAGATCTTGATCGCCCAGGGCAAGCAGGCCATACCCCACAGCGCTGAAGTCGTTGATCAAGGCTACGCGCGGGATCCCCAGCTCTGCGGCCAATTGGCTTGACTGCAGATCCCAAGGCAAGTTGGTGATCTTGGCGGTCTGTACCCTTGCTCGCTCCGTCACCGGGCCGGCCACCGCAAAACAGGCAGCAGCAGGCTGTGGATCTCGACCCAGCTCCTGCCGAGCCTGGGCCAGAAACTCTCCCACCATCGGGGCGAGGCTGACGAAATCTTGGCTGGCGTAGCGGCAATGATAAAGGCTGTGCTCGGGATCCTCGGCATTGACAAGGCTGAGGCTGGTTTTGGTGCCCCCGATATCTGCGGCCAACAGCAAGTCCATACGGTTTCCTCCGGCCAGCACATCGTTTCCACCCTGGCATCTCTGGAGAGGGAATGCCCATTTCGGCCTCCCGGAGCTTTCCCGCTCCTGTCACGGCGAAGAAGGTGCTATGTTAACTGATGTAAAGGTTTTTAATGTTGCATTTTGTCTTCCACACCTTTTTTGCCCCCTCTCCCAAATGAGCCTCTGCTGTCATCTGAGCATCGCCCTCTCCCGATTCAAAAGCGTTTCGGATCCCACCATGCCATTGGGGGAATGGCGGCTCTGCTCGTCTGCCTGCCCGTTTTTGTGCAAGCGCCCCTGGTGCGATATGCCCCCTGGGTGAGCTTGGTGATGTCTTTGGGCTGGTTGGGCCTCAGTTTGCATCTCTACTCGCAGCTCCGTACCCGCCTGTGGGGAGATTTGCTCTACGGCTTTACCCTGACTTGGCTGGCGGGATCCCTGTATTGGGGCTGGCTGCGCTTTGAGCCTCTTTGGCACATGCCCGTGGAAGCTTTGGGGATCCCGATTGTCTGGTGGGGGACACGGCAGCGGTTTGCCCGCATCGGCACCTGGTTTTATCTCGGTTCCCTGTGGGGCACGGCGATTACCGATCTTTACATCCACTCGGTGGGCTTGCTGCCGGAGTGGCGACAGGCGATGCAGTTCGACCGCTTGGATCAGGCGGTTGTCCCTTTCATGGCCGCTCTTGACAAAATGGCTACCCCCTGGGGCCTGAGTTGGGGCATCGGCCTGGGCCTTCTCTTGCTGGGCGCTGGGTTGTGGATGATTCGGGGATCCCGCCGCCTGCACCATTGGGCCTTTGCCGGAGCAGTGCTAAATACCCTGTTGGTGGATGGTCTTTTTGCCTGGGGGGCGGCTTTGCTGCGGTGAG
>NZ_JANSJI010000045.1:19830-23701 GCF_047462475.1 Synechococcus sp. H55.11 | reverse complement strand
TCAGGCTGCCGGGATGGCCGGTTCTGGCTCGGCAGGAGGCAACTCCGGTGCCGGTGCGGGCTGAGGCAGAAAGTCGATGACCCTCCAGGTCTTAGCATCAGGCGAGCCGTAGGCCAGTAGCCACCGTTCGGGCACGGTTTGGGGCTCTGCGTCAGGCGAGCGCTGCGTAGCAACAGTTTGTGCCTTTTGGTGGGCCAAGGTGAGCTGAAAGGGATCCCCTTTGCGGCGATAAGGACGGCGGGATCCCGGCGGCTTCACGATCAGGGTGTAGGTACCGCTGAGGTGATGGCCTTCCAGCGTTTCTCCTGTTCTTGCGGAGCAACAGGCCAACAGCAAAGGTTCACGGCGATCCCGACGGATTTTCACATCTTGCACTTCCAGCCGGGCCGACAACTGCTCACTGCCCACCAAGGAGGCCACCGGCTCGGACAAATGAGCGATCTGATAGGCAAGGGCCTGCTGCACAATCGGCTTGGGCGGCCTGGGGCCGCAGCCGGCCAGCAGCCCCACCAGCACAATGGCCACAAGGCCGAGGATCCTGCGAATTCCGCCGCGCCAAGCCGATCCCCGCCACCTCTCCCCCGGTTGTGGCATCGCTTCTCGTAAGGCCATCAGATGGTCACTAAGGTGGGGTGTTGCTTCAAGTATTCCGTATTCACGCCGGACTCGCGGGTGAGGGCCACCAGACCGGTACGGGCGATCTCGCGGATGCCAAAGCTGGTCAACATCTTGATGATCGCCACCATTTTGCCCGGATCCCCGGTCACCTCGAGGGTCAAAGACTCCTCCGCCACATCCACAATCCGGGCACGAAACATTTGGGCGACATCCATGATGGCGGAGCGGGTCTCGGGGCTGGCATTCACCTTGACCAGCATCAGCTCCCGTTCCACACAGGGGACGTGGGTGATATCGGTAACTTTTAGCACATCGATGAGCTTGTAGAGCTGCTTCGTCATCTGCTCCACGTCGTGCTCATCTCCCTGCACCACCATGGTGATGCGAGAGATCCCCGGTCGTTCGGTGGGGCCGACGGTGAGGCTGTCGATGTTAAAGCCGCGACGGGCAAACATCCCCGCGATGCGGGTTAAAACGCCAGGCTGATCCTGCACAAGGGCGCTGAGGGTGTGTTTCACGGTAACCAAAGAGAGAGCTACGCAGAGGATAGGGAAGCAAAAGAGAGGTTGGGAAACGACCGTACCCTGAGGAAATTTTACGCCAATTTTGCGGGAGTGTTTTTTCTATTGCTCTGCCCACCCGGCCTCGGCAACCGCAGAGAATACAGAGGGTATGTAAGGCCGCGCAGCCTCTAACTCTGCAAAGACCCGCGCGTAACCCCCAATTGGCTATGTAGCTTCAGCTCGCGCCACAGCTGGGATCCGCTCATCCGGCCTTGGAGAAGCTGTTGATAGCAGCGCAAGGTTTGCCGGATCTGCTCGGGGGATTCCTGCAAGAACTCAATGCGCAGATATCGCAACCCCAGATCCAGCAGTTTTGGCACATGCTCGGCCCCGGTTTGGGCTTTGCCGTTGTAGAGAGTGTTGCGGCAGCCGGCATCGGCTTTCAAAATGTGCTCGACATTGGCCCTATCCCTCAGCCTCACCTCGTGTTTTTCGCAGGGACGGCCACAATTGGTGTAGTCGGTGCCGCGGGACAAAAAAGCGCAGAAGACGCAGTGCTCCATGTGGAACATGGGCATGTGCTGGTGGATGGTGACCTCGTACCAGTGGGCGGGGCCGGCCTGGAGCAGGGATCCCAGTTGCTCGTGGTTGAGGTCATAGGAGGCCGTCAGGCGCTCCAAGGGGTAGCGGCTTTTGAAATAGTGGGCGGTGATGGGGTTGGCCACGTTCAAGGAAAAATCGCCGATGCAGCGCTGGCCGGCAAAAAAGCGCAGGTGGTCGTAGTTGCGCACCAGATAGCCATCGGCTCCTGCTGCCAACACCTGTTTGAGGATCCAGCTTTCTCCCGGCTTGGTGATGCGGGGCGGGGCCGCCCACAGCTCCACCTCAGGGTGAGCGGCCTTGGTGGCGCGGATAACTTCCCGGTAGCGGCGGGGATCCTCCAACTCCAGGTAGATCTGCCGGATGCCACAGGCAATTGCCGCCGGCAACTGCTCTGGATCCCGCACCAGCACCACCAGTTGGGGCGATCCCCTTTCCGGTTGCTCCGGGGCGGGCAGCAGATCTGGCCAGCGAGCTTCAGGGTTGAGCTGCCAGCGGCGGGGCCGAGCCCACAGCGCCTGCAACTGCTCCACGGCTTGGCGCCGCATTTGGTTGAGGACGCTCAGCGGCAGCATCACCTCTCCTTCCAGGGCATTGTGCAGGGATCCCAACTTGAACGGGGTGGAACCCAAACGACCCAGTTGCTGCCGCAGCTTCTCGTCGGTGAGGGGTTGGTGATGGGCAGGCTGCAAAGGCACCGGCGAATCCACCCGCACCACGTGGCCCTCTTCATCCCGCAGGATCAGCGTCAGGGGCAAGCCGGCCTGGCCGTGAACTTCCAGGTGGACGGGGCGTTGAAAGCGAGGCTGATCCCCGGCATAGCTCTGGCGCAGGCGTTTCTCCAGCTCCGGGTCGCTGGTCTTCCAGAGGCGATCCCCTGGCCGCAGGCGTTTGAGGTCAATGGCCCCCTGGGCAAAGCCAAGCCAGGCCAGCCCCTGCTTCTTGTGCACGCGGTAAACCCGCCCCCCCTGCTCCGGCTCTCCCTGGTCGAACACCACGCCATCGCCCGGCTTGAGGGGAGCCTGCAGGCGCACCCCCACCTGATCCCCTTCGATCCGCAGCACCTGCCCCAGGTAAACCCCCCGCTTCTTGCCAAAACGGGCATGCACCAGCTCTTGGTTGTTGATGCCCCGCAGCCAGCCGGTATACAGCCCGCGGGAAAAGCTCATCTCCAGCTCATACCACTCCTGAGCTGAGGGCTGCCACGCCTGACCTGCCCCCAAGGCATCCAAGGCCTGGCGATAGATGCGCGTTACATTGGCTACATACTCCGGCGATTTCAAACGACCCTCAATTTTTAAGCAGTGGATCCCCAGCTTGACCAGCTCCGGCAGCACCTCCAGACCGGCCAGATCTTGGGGGCTGAGCAGATACCGCTTCTCCCCCAGATCGCGCCGCATCCCGTCTACCACCAGCTCGTAGGGCAGGCGGCAGGCCTGGGCACATTCTCCGCGGTTGGCCGAACGTCCTCCCAGCGCCTCGCTGGTCAGACATTGCCCGGAATAGGCCACGCACAACGCCCCGTGCACGAAGATTTCCAAGCAGATGGGGAATCCCTTCTCTTCCAGATGGGCGCGGATCTTGGCCATCTCCTTGAGGGAACACTCCCGCGCCAGCACCACCACCTCACAGCCCAACTCGGCGGCAAACTCTGCCCCGATACCGCTGGTGACGGTCATCTGCGTCGAGGCGTGGATGGGGAAATCGGGAGAAAGATGACGGATCAAGCGTGCGATGCCAATATCCTGGACAATGACCGCATCCACCCCCGCCGCGATCATCGAGCGGATGTACCGCTCCGCTTCCTCCAGCTCCCCCGGAAAGACCAGAGTATTCAAAGTTACATAGCCTCGCACCCCCCGCTGATGCAGCCAAGCCATCAGCTCCGGCAAATCTGCCTCTGTGAAGTTGCGGGCGCGTAGGCGGGCGTTGAACCGCTCCAGCCCGAAGTAAATGGCATCGGCCCCGTTTTCTACCGCTGCCTTGGCACACTCCCAATCTCCTGCCGGCGCCAGCAGCAGCGGCAGCGCGACGGGCAAAGCCGCCGCCGCAGAACTTGTCCCAGACGTTTTCATCGCCCCACCCGGAGCAAAAGGGATCCTTTCCCATTCAAAAGCAAAAAACCTGAGGAAGGGATCCCCTTTCCCAGG
>NZ_JANSJI010000045.1:0-19730 GCF_047462475.1 Synechococcus sp. H55.11 | reverse complement strand
AACTAGGAGGCCAGCAGCACATTCAGGATGCCGGTGAGGATGGCGCTGAACAAGGCCAGCGTGATGTAGCGCCCAACAGCCGGGTTTGAGCCCAAAAGCCGATCGGAAGCGCTGATGGTGAAAAACAAAGACCAGGCCTGCGTGGCGTTGATGGTCTCAAATTGGTTGAATTCAGGGGTAAAGATCTTAGCCATGGTTTAATGCTCCTCGGAAGCATGCGTTTGTCCCCCCACCTTAACAAAAGTTAACAGTAGCTGCCACGTTCGCGCGGCTACATCAGAGCCCTGATGCACAAGGCTGGGGTAGGCTGCCTGTTGTGGAAAAGCTGAGCATACAATTATCAGCTCGATCTGAACCGATCTGCTGTTGGGTAGATCTGCATCTAGCGTGGGTCGATTTTATGCGACTCCGTATATAGTATTGAGTGATGCGGGATCCCCACTCAAATAGGGGCTTTGCCCCTCGACAGGAGTCGAGCAGATGTTCTAACCTTGGCTTCTAGGGTGGCCCAAGAGCGCTCTTTGAGGTCAGTGAGCCGGGGTGTTGTCAGCGACGGCCAGCCGCGAGTCGATGCCGAGGGTGTGCCGCATCGCTAGCCTAGCCCTGTCGAGCAGGTTCAATCCGGGTGGCTTCTGCCTTGCCCGATCTGTTGGTTAGTACTTGAGGGATCTAGCCCTATAGCAACCAGAACAAGGCGCGATGCCGGGAGTGGAGATGAGAATGATGCGCTGTAACGTAGTGTCGCCTGCCCGATCCCTCTGCTGCTGTGTAGCTCGGGTGAGCAGTATAGCCGGGATCCTGATCGGGACAGCGTGGGCGAGCTTGGCCATGACTCCCGCTTGGGCTCAGGGGAGTGCTCCACCGGCTCAGGCAACCGCAGGCCCCATGAGCCGGCAAGAGGTGGCAGAGCGGCTGAGCCTGGTGCCTGTTTTTGCGATTGTGTCTCAGAACGGCACACCTGTTGTTGCCAATGTGGAGCGAGATGGCCGCACCATTCAAGTGGTCTCCTTCTGGCTGGATCAAGCCCAGGCCCAAAAAATGTTGGAGCAGGTGAAAGCCAGCAACCCCGAGATAGCCAGCCAAGCCCAGGTGGTGCCTCTCTCGCTGGGGTATGCCTACGAAAAATCGGAAGAGGAGCGCGCCAAAAATAGCGATCTGTACTTCGAGGTGGTGCCGCGGCCTGCTGATGTGGAGGCAGCCAAGCAGGTACTGAAAGAAACCAGCAAAGATGTGCCTCCAGAAGCGATCGGCGTGCCTCTGTTCTATGGCCGCTCCGGAGAGGGGCTGCTGACCATCGAGCAGGATGGTCAGGAGGTGGTGCCCTTCTTCTTCGACCGCAACGATCTGCAGCGAGCTTTGGATCGGGCGGCAGCCCAGAACCCGGATGTGGTTGGAAAAACCCAGATTGAGGTCACCTCCCTGGCCATTGTGGTGGAGCGCATGCTGGCTCCCGATGCCCAGGCCGATGTGCAGAAGATCGCCTTTATCCCTTCCCGCTCGGCGCTGGAATACATCCAATCGTTGGCTCGGCCTGCCAACCCTTCTGCCAGTCCCCAGCCTCAGCGTTAACCCAACCCCCAGTCATACTGGCAGAACGGAATCCTTTGAGATCCCCCTCGACTCTGCTGAGGCGATTGCTGGAGTGGCGTGCCCAGGCCCTGAGGGCGGCAAAAGCGGCTGGGATCCCTGCCGAGGAGGTGGAGATTCTGCTCAAGGAACGGCTGGGGTGGGGGCCGTTGGAGCGGCTGCTGGGTCGCGCTCCGGCTGGGGCGGGGGAACTCCTGGAGGAGGTAGAGGCCCTTTGGCAGCAAAGGGTGGAAAAGCGCGTCCCTCTGCAGTATCTGTTGGGCAAAGTGGAATGGGCCGGCTTGAGCCTACGGGTGACCCCGGCGGTGCTGATCCCACGTCCGGAGACCGAGCTGCTGGTGGAGCAGGCTTCCCTCTGGTTACAAGCTAATCCTCTGCCGCCCGCATCCTGCTTGGCCGACCTGGGCACCGGCAGCGGGGCCATTGCCATCGCTTTGGCCCAGCGACATCCCCAGTTGCAGCTTCTGGCGGTGGATTCGAGCCCGCAAGCCCTAGCCGTTGCGGCGGACAACGTGGCGGCCCACCATTTGCAGGAGCGGGTGCAGTTGCTGCTGGGATCCTGGTTTGTGCCCTTGGATCCCTGGCGGGGGCGGCTGCGCGGCCTGGTTTCCAACCCGCCCTACATCCCCACCGGGGAGCTGGCCCATCTCATGCCCGAGGTGCGGCTGCACGAGCCGCGACAGGCCCTCGATGGCGGGGAAGATGGGCTGGCCCACTTGCGGCTGTTGATTCAAAGGGCACCGGACTACCTGGCCCCCAACTCCTTTTGGGCGGTAGAAGTGATGCGAGGACAAGCCCCTTGGGTGGCGGAGCAATTGCGAGAGAGGGACTGTTATCGGCAGATCCAAGTTCACCGCGATCTGGCGGGGATTGAGCGGGTGGTCAGCGCCCACTTCGTCGGGTAGAAAAGGGTAGGATCCCCATGGAGTGGGGTATCTCCAGAGCCTGCTCGCGTCAGGGGGACGTAGTCCTTACTGTGCAAAGCTTAAAGATCCGAACCCAAGGATCTGAACCTCGACGGGATCCCCTGTCCTTCGTCCGGAGCACCTTTTGAGGAAACCCGCAGCCAAACCCGATCCAGCTTCCCAGCCGGCGGCCCCTGCCGACAGGCAAGAGGCCGTAGATTGGCAATTTGCTTTTGAACGCTCTGAGGTGATGCGAGCCTTTCAGCAAGAGTTGCTCGTCAGCATTGGCCACGAGCTGCGCAACCCCCTCAGCAGCCAGATGGGATCCCTGCAGTTGGTGTTGTCGGATCTGTGCGATTCCCCGGAGGAGGAGCGGGAATACATTCAAAGTGCCAAAGAGTCCGTAGAGCGCTTGATTAAGCTGCTCGAGGAATACACCCGCCTGGCTCGCCACGATCTGCCCATTCAACCCCTGCAACCGGAGCCGACCCAACTCCGCCCCCTGCTGCAAGATGTGTACAGCCTAACTCGCCTACAGGCCCAGGATCAGGGCATTCGCTACGAGTGGCCGATCCTACAACCACCTTCTGTTTCTGAACCGTCCGCCCTCCCGGACAGCCTTATGGTTTGGGCGGATCCCCACGGTTTGGTGCAGGCTCTGCTGGGGGTGTGTCGCTGGGGCATCCGTGCCCTGCGCTATGGTTCGATGGCTCTGCACCTCTATCCCATCGCAGCAGCGGAGGGGCACCTGTGTCTAGAGTGGAACCTGGAGGGACGGTGCCATGTGCCCGTTGAAACAAAGGGCAGTGCTACTTGGCGGGTGAGCGAGCGGCTCCTGAGAGAAATGGGGGGCGATCTGGAGCTTGGCGAAAGCGGCCTCCACCGGGTTGTCATCAAGGTAACCCTGCGCCTCATCCAGTGATCCCAGACAGGTAGGCTCAGCGGCTGCGCAGCCCCGGCCAATTGGCATCTGCCTTCTCGATCAACCCGGGAATGTCCCGCTCCCAGTTGCGCTGTACCCGCCGGTTGGCATTCAAGTACAGCTTGTCATCGACAATTTTCCAGGCAAAGGGATCCACCGGGTAAAGGTAGTTGTGGGCCACGGCCCAAGCACAAAACCCGCCGTACTGGGGGGCAAAGCGCTCCGGGTTGCTGCGAAACCGCTCCCGATTGTCAGCAGTGGCAAACCGCCAGGTCACCCCTCCCCACTCCCATTCATAGGCTGGGGATCCCTCGACCGGCTTGCCATCGATAAAGTAGGCCACCGGGTCATAGCCGCGCAGGGCCAGGCCATCCACCGCAAAAAAAGGGCCCGGGGATCCCTCCTCGGCAGCTCCAGCCACCTGTCCTTGGGCTGGAAGGGACAAGAGCGAAGCTGAATAAAAAGCAATAACCCCACCCCCAACCATCAGCGGCAACGAGAGCAGGATCCAACGACCTGTGCCCATAACAACCTCCCAAATCCTGAGAAAATGCCCTTTGCCTCGAGAGAGCGGCGCCTTCCTCCTCAGGTTTGGAAGAACGCCGGCGATGACCTCGACTTTTGCGAGCTGGCAACAGCTTGGCTGCACCGGGGGAAATTTGCCTGTGATTTGGATCTGGGAGATCCCAAAAGTTCAACCTTCCCGGCGCAAGGCCAACTCCGCCCGATCCAGTTGCATCAGCACCCGCTCCACCTTCTCCGGGTTGAGAGGTCGGTTGGAGGTGCGGTACTGGGAGGCCAGCGTATTAAACACGGTGCGCAGGGTGGTGAAAGACTGGAGCTTGTCGTAGCGTTGGCCGTGGTAGCGTCCTGCGAATTCTTGCATAGCCTCCATCGCTTCCGCCCGCGCCTCTGCCGGGTTCATCACGGGATCCGCTTCCGAAAGGACGGTGCGCAGGGTTTGGATCAGGGTCATGCTGTCTTCGTAGTACTTGCCGGTAAGACGGGCCGCCTGAGCGCTTGCGGTCGTCCAGCCCAGCACCAAGATGACCGAGAGGAGCAGGCCGACAAGGCGTAGAAAAAAAGTTTTCAGCATGGGAAGCTTGCCTTATGTAACTTATCTTTAAGCATAAGTCACGGCGACGCCCCAGAGGAGCTCTTGAAAAGATGCTGTTCCCACTCTTTAGCCACTTACCGCCCGAGCTGGCCCCCTACCGATCCCACGCGATCATGTTGGCCATGATTCTAGGATTTGCCTGTGCTCACAGTGGGCTGGCCTACTTGCGGCCTTGGGGGGAAGCTTGGCTGGGATCCCGTTTGTACCGCCTTCTTTTTGCGCTGGTCAGCCTCAGCTTGGCGCCGCTGTTGCTGATCTACTTTTTTAACCATCGCTACGACGGGGTGATCCTCTGGGATCTCCATGCTGTCCCCGGCATCCACACCACCGTTGTTCTTTTGTCAGCGCTCTCGTTTTTCTTTTTGTATCCGGCTACCTTCAATTTGCTGGAGATCGCCGCCATTCAGAAGCCGGAGATCCACCTGTTTGAGACCGGGATCATCCGCATCACCCGCCACCCCCAAATGGTGGGCCAGGTGATCTGGTGTGTGGCCCATTCCCTTTGGATTGGCTCCAGTTTTATGCTGGTCACCTCCCTGGGGCTGGTGGCCTATCACCTGTTCGCCGTCTGGCACGGGGATCACCGTCTGGAGCGGAAATACGGCCAGGCCTTCCGCGATCTCAAGGCCCGTACTTCTGTGATCCCCGGCTTGGCCATTCTGCAGCGGCGACAACACCTGCAACCGCGAGAGTTTCTGCGCTGGGCCTACCTAGGGGTGTTCAGCTTTGTAGTGATTCTTTATGCTTTCCATCCGCAAATGGTTTCTGCAGCCAGCCAAATTGCCTGGTAGCATGATCCCAAACAACTTCTTTAGTCTGGGAGTGATGAACTTGCAAGTTGCTTTAGATGCTTTTAATCAAGAACTTTTGACAACTGATGGGTTGGTGTTGGTGGATTTTGGCGCCCCTTGGTGTGGCCTGTGTCGGTTCATTCAGCCGATTACCGACCGTCTCGCAGCAGAGTGGGGCGGCGCAGTTAAGGTGCTGCGGGTGAATGTGGACGACAATTTTTGGCTGCCGCGCCGCTATCGGGTGCGCTCGCTGCCGACCTTAATTTTGTTTGAGAAAGGTCAAGAAGTGCATAGGTTAGAGCACTTTGCCAGCCGTGATGAGGTGATCCGGCGCTGCGAGCAGTTGTTTCTCGCCCACCTGCGCTATGTGGGTTCGGGTGCCTGCTCCTCCTCGCTTGACCCCCAAGCCCCGCCGCCAGGGGTGTAGAGGGTGAGCACATCGCCGGCTTTCAGGGATCGGCTGGTTTTGCTGGGCAAGGGATCCCCGTTGACGAGGTTGATCCCCACCTGGCCAGGCTCGCCGCCTTCTTCCCCTTGGGGGGCATGGTGGCGCCGGTCGGTGAGCAGGGAGAGGGTGCAATCTTGCAAGGTCTGGAGGGAGCGGATCAGCCCCCAGCCGCCCCGCTGGCGGCCATGGCCGCCGGAATCTGGGCGTAGCTCGTAGCGCAGCACCCGCAGGGGATACTCCAGCTCCAGAGCTTCGATGGGGGTGTTGAGGGTATTGCTCATGCCCACGTGGACGCCGTCCAGGCCCGGTCGCTGCCGGCTGGCTCCTTGGCCGCCCCCCAGGGTTTCGTAGTAGGTGAAGTGGCGGTTGCCGAGCACACAGTTGTTCATGGTGCCCTGTCCCTGGGCAATGGCACGGGATCCGGCCACCGGGGCTAGGGCTTTGAACACCACATCGGCAATGCGCTGCGAGGTTTCCACGTTGCCCGCCACCACCGCCGCCGGAAATTGGGCGTTCACCAGGCAGCCGGGCGGGGCCACGATCTCGATGGGATCCTCCAGGCCGACATTGCTGGGCGCCGTGGGATCCAACAGGCAGCGCAGGGCAAAGAGCACTGCCGAGCGGGTCACAGCCAAAGGTGCGTTCAGGTTCCCCGCGGTGGCCGGGGCTGTGCCGGCGAAGTCCACCCGTAGCCTCTCCCCCCTTACCTCAATCTGCACCTGGATGCGGAGCGGCTCGGGCGGATCCCCGTAGCCCTCCAGGTAGTCGCAGGCGGTGTAGATCCCAGCGGGCAGAGCGCGGATCTGGGCCTGCATCCGCCGCCGGCTGTAGGCGATCACCCCGGCGATCAACTGCCAGGCCTCTTCTTCTCCAAAGCGGGCCAGCAGCTCGCGAAACCGGCTCACCCCCACGGCGCTGGCCCCCACCTGGGCCTGCAAATCCCCCCGCCGCTGCTCAGGGTTGCGCACATTGGCCAGGATCAGGCGCAGCAGATCGCCCTGCCAGCACAGCTCCCCCGTCAGGGTCATTTGGGCCAGCCGCAGCGGCGGGATCACCAGCCCTTCCTGCCAGATTTCCGTAGAGTCGGCCGGCATGGAGCCGGGGCGCATCCCCCCGATGTCGGCGTGGTGGGCGCGGTTCACCGCGTAGGCGCAGACTTGTTCTGGATCCCCCAGGCCGGGGATGGCCGTAACCACCGTGATATCCGGCAGATGGGATCCCCCCTGGTAGGGATCGTTGAGGACGAACACATCGCCGGGCCGCGGGCCGGCTGCCACCACCGCCCGCACCGCTTCCGCGAGGGCGCCCAGGTGCACCGGAATGTGGGCCGCCTGGGCAATACAGTCTCCCCGAGCGTCGAACAGGGCCGTCGAGCAATCCCGCCGTTCCTTGATGTTGGCCGAGTAAGAACCGCGGATGAGGCGCGCCCCCATCTCCTCGGCGATCCCCGCCAGCGCATTGGCCATCACCTGCAACCGGATGGGATGAGAGACGCTATCCATGCTCCTCACAGCCTGCGCCCCAGCCAAACAGCCACCCTGCGGATCCCTTGCCAAAACTGGAGACGCCGCTGCCAGCGGTCGAGGGTATGGCGATTCTCCCGCAGCCGATCCCGTAGGCGCAGCAACTCAGCCGGCGTGGGAGCCAAAGCCCGCTCAGCCGCCTCCCGCCAGTCGGCCATGGCCCGCTCCGTAACCCAGAGCGCCGACCGCAGGCTCAAAAGGACAGGAACGAGGGCGAGCAAAGCCAGAAACAGCAGCCCGTTGAGGCCGCAAACCGCCCAGACCGCCCATCCTGAACTCCAATCTGCATTCACTGGAAGCTTACTGCTGCTGCAGCATCAAGGGGCGCAACACACGGCCATCGCCGACCACCACCACCGTGGACAACACCTGTCCGCCGCGCCGGAAGGTAATGGGTACCCGCTGGCCCACCGGGGTGTTTTGGATAATTTGCTGGACGTGCTGCACCGAGGTGACCCGCTGCCCGTCCACCCCAATCAAAATATCTCCCTGGGCCAGACCCGCTTGTTGAGCCGGGCCATCCTGGAGCAGACCAACCACCTGCACCCCTTGGATTTGAGGCGCGGGGCCAAACAGGCGACGACTGACGGCACCTTGAGCTGGCTGTCCATCCACCGTTTCGATGGCAACCCCGATAAAACCGTTGCCTAGGACAGCAGGCGACACCTGAGCCCCGAAACTGTCAACCTGAACCGTGGGGCTGTAGAAGTTGTAAGCTTCACCCCCAACCGAGTCACAGGGGTAGGCCACAACGGCATCTGCCAGCAAGAGGGAAGCAGGCAGGGCGAGGGCAAGCTTAGACAGATGAGTTATTTTCTGCATGGTTCGACCCTGGAAACGGCGAAGTAAAGACAAGTTTGCTTTGACAAGACGCTGGAGTGGAGGAACCAGCCCAAGATCAATTAACAACAATCAAAAGGAGCCAGTGGCGGAAGCCATCGACCAGGCAGCCTGCACCGCTCTTCCCTCAGTGATAAACCCAAAATCGCCGACTGTCGATAGGCTTGGCCGTGCTCCGGGGCTGGATCCCAAGGTTTTGCCGGCATTCCTGTAGCAATTCTTCAAGGTCTTGGGATCCCCAACCCAGGCTATCTCAGCGGCTCACAGACTGGCGCAGCGATCCGTGGCCTGCAGCAGGGCGGTGCGGATCCCGGGCTCGGTGATGGAATGGCCGGCATCGGGAATGAGGTGAAACTCCGCCTCTGGCCAGGCCTGGTGCAGCTCCCAGGCGGAAATGGGCGGGCAGACCACGTCGTAGCGTCCCTGGACGATCACAGCCGGCAGATGGCGCAGGCGCTCCACCCCCCTAAGGAGCTGGTCTTCAGGATCCAAAAAACCCCTATGGACGAAGTAGTGGCACTCGATGCGGGCAAAGGCCTCGGCAAAGGTCTCCTGGCCAAAGCGCTCGATGAGCTCAGGGCTGGGGATCAACTTGCTGGTGCTGGCCTCCCAGATGGCCCAGGCGCGGGCCGCTCTCAGCCGCACCTGGGGATCCGGGTCGTTGAGGCGGCGGTGGTAGGCTGCCAGCAGGTCATCCCGCTCTTCGGGGGGGATGGGCTCCAGGTAATGTTCCCAAGCATCGGGGAACAGGTAGCTGGCCCCCGACTGGTAAAACCAGCGGATCTCAAAAGGGCGTAGCAGGAAAATGCCCCGCAAGATAAACCCCAGGCAGGAGTGGGGGTGGGTTTGCCCATAGGCCAAGGCAAGGGCGCTGCCCCAACTGCCCCCAAACACCCACCAGCGCTCAATGCCCAGGTGTTGGCGCAGCTTCTCGATATCGGCCACCAGATCCCAGGTGGTGTTCTCCCGCAGCTCGGCGTAGGGGCGGCTCTTGCCGCAACCACGTTGATCGAATAGCACCACCCGCCAGCGGCTGGGATCAAAGTACTGCCGGTAGAGGGGATCGATCCCACCCCCTGGCCCCCCATGCAAAAACACCACCGCCTTGCCCGCCGGGTTGCCGCACTGCTCGTAGTAGAGGGTGTGCAGGGAAGAGACGGGGAGAAAGCCGTGATCGTAGGGCTCGATGGGCGGGTAGAGATCGCGCGCCATAACTTAAATTCTCAAATTCTCAAGGTCTCCGCAGGGCGATGGTGGCCTTGGGGGGGATCCCTTCTTGGAAGGTCTCGCCATCGGCGGCCACGATGATAAATTGCAGCTCCTGCCCCGGCTGGGCGCCCAAATTGCTCCAGGGAATGGCCACCTCCAAACAGGCATCCACCACCGCCTTCACCTGATGGTTGATGGGCTGCCAGCTATGGTACTCCCCTGCCTGCAAGAGCTGAGCCTCGACGGGTGCGGGATGCTGGCCGGTGCCAGGCGGCGGCAGCGACAGCTTCAACAGGTGGCGGTAGAGATAGTTGAGGGGGGCTTCTGCCGGCAACCCCTGCAGGGGAATGGGGCTGTTGACGGTAACGCGGTTGGGATAAAACCACAGCACCTGCAATTGCTTGGGCCGCTGCACCACCGAGTTAAAATCCAGCCGCAGATAGAGGTTGAAGTGATCGAACCCGTACCAGAGGCGGCGGACGACGCTGTTGCGGTGCATGGTTCCTCGGGCTGCGCCGATCTCCACCCGCCCGGCCTGGCTCCACTCCCGTTCGGCGGGGCGACCGTTGATGGTGGGATGGATAAACCCCTGCGGCAGGCGATCCCCCAGCCCGTCGTGATCCTCGAGGGGAAACTGCAGCGCCGCCGGCACCGCCTCTCCCAAAGCGGTGTAGAGGGCCTGTAGATGTTCCCGAAACAACTGGTCAAAAATGGCATCGTGGGCGGAAGAGTGGCCTGCCCCAAACCACCAGAACCAATCGGATCCCTCAGCGGCCCAGAGGGCTTCCCAGGCCTGGGGGGTGGCGTGAGGGTGATCCTGGATCACCTGGCGGGCTTGGGCAAGGAGCTCCCAGGCGCGGTTTTTGACGGGATCCCCAATCCAAGTGGTAAAGTCGGCCTCAATCCAGGAGCCGCTGTGCAATTGTTCGGCTGGCAGAAACTCCGTGGGGGGAAACTGATCCAAAAACTCCGACACCTTCACCAAGCGCAACGCCGGGTGCTGGCTGAGGCGGGCATAGAGGTTTTCCAGGAAGGGGCGGCCATCTTGGGGGTAGTACTCCCAGCAATTTTCCCCATCCAGGGCAATGGTGACCAGCCAGGGCTGGTCTTGGGGTAGGCGGTTGCGGATGCTCTCCAGGTGGCCGATGAGATCTTTGGCGGCAGCGTCGGCAGGCATGGCGCTGTAGCTAAAGCCAATGAGATCGGAAAGGCGGTGATCCCGAAAGATGATGGCCAAATCCCCTGCCTCGCTCTCCAGACGGTAGGGGCGGTAGAGCTTTTCCGGCTCGAGGATATGGCCCTGCCCGTCGCGATGAAAGGGTTGGCCCAAGCTCCAGCCCAGCACTCCCTCGTCGGAGATGATCCAATCAAAGCCTTGTTTCTGGATCAGGGGCACGATGGCGGGGCTGACCGCCTGCTCTGAAGGCCACAGACCCCGCGGATCGCGGCCAAAGCGCTCCCGGTAGATCTGCTTGGCCCGCTCCAGTTGGCTGTGGACATCCTGCTCCCAGTGGAAGGGGTAGCGGGGCAGGGGCAAGCCGGGCCGGGCCACCCGCGCCGAGCGCTCGCTCACCAGCAGGGGCAAGATGGGGTGGGTGTAGGGGCTGGTGGTCAACTCCAGTTGGCCGCTACTTTGCAATTTGGCGTGCTGGGGCAGGATGGCGGCCAGGATCTGCTGTTGCTTGGCGTAGATCCGCTGCCGATCCGCCAGGGTAAAGCCAGAACCCATCTTGATCCAGCCCTCAATCTCAGGATCCTCCTGGAAGAGGGGATCGAACCAGGAGAGGTTGTGCCAGGCCAGCAGGTCGCTGAAGTCTTGGGGCGTCCAGTACTGTAGGCACCAGTTGATCCCTTGCGATTCCCGCTGTTCGTAGAGCTGGCGGTAGCGGGGGTAGGGCTCAATCATGGTGGGGTAATGGCTGTCGAAGAAACGCTCGACAATGAAGCGCCGCTGCTCCGGGGTCAGCTTTTCGACAGGAGATAAAGTCAGCTCCAAATAGGGATCGAAAGCGGAGCCGGCCACGTAGTCTTCGATTTGCACAATGAGAGAGGGCACTAGGTTAACCGTTTGGTGCAGGCGGGGATAGCGCTCCAGCAGCAAAATTAAGTCCAGGTAGTCTTTGATCCCGTGTAGGCGCACCCAAGGCATGCGATATTTACCCGCCAGCGGGCTTTTGTAGAGGGGCTGGTGTTGGTGCCAAACCAGGGCAACATGCAGCGGGTAGGTCATGGGAGGCACGGGATCCGACCATCACCCGGATACTAGCCCATCTGTCCGGCTCCCGATCGTAAGAAACTCTGGAATGTTGAATGGTGGGGCTCCACCTGGATGGTGCCCACTGGGGGAAAACCTTGTCATTCGCCAGATTTCTCAGGACAATGGCGGCAAATGGAAGAGCTAAGTCATGACTGCTGCTACCCACGTCCTGGAACAGTCGATTGTTGTCTTTTCCCAAAACTACTTGCCCATTAGCCGGGTCAACATTAGGCGGGCGATTGTGCTGCTGCTGACGGGCAAGGCAGAGCCGCTGGCGATGATGGATGTGCCGGTGTGGAAGGTTCGCTCCCCCAGCCAGGTGATCGAGGTGCCCGAACACATCCGCCTGACCATCAAGGGCAAAGAGCGATCCTGGCGGGTGCCCCCTGTTACCCGGCGAGAGGTCTTGCGGCGGGATCACCACACCTGTCAGTACTGCGGCAGCACCCATAACCTGACCCTGGATCATGTCGTACCTCTTTCCCGCGGCGGATCCCACACCTGGGACAATGTGGTGACCGCCTGCGAACGCTGCAACCAGCGCAAGGGCAACCGCACTCCTGAAGAGGCCAATATGCCCCTCCTCAGCAAACCCCGTGCCCCCATCCACCCAACAGTGGCTTTTGCGGAGCAATTTTGGCGTGAGCACCAAAGTCGGCAAGAGTGACCTCCGCCCATCGCCAAGGCGGTACGCTCGCTGTTGGGCTTTTCCGGTCATTGCCAACGATGGGATCTTGCCACCGGTTCCCCGACAGCCCTTCCAATGAGAGGGTACTTTCCCACAGATGGTATTCGAGGGTTCTGAACGCGGCTTTGGAGACTGGCTACTCCATTTGTGGCAGCAGCCCCTGATCGCGGTGATCCGCCTCTGTAGCAGCCCAGACCAGGCTCTCCAGGGATCCACTCTGGCCATCCGGGCCGGGATCCGCCACATCGAGATCACCCCGCACGTTCCCCGCTATCTGGAGTTGATTGCCCAACTGCGGCAAGACCACCCGCAGTGTTGGATAGGGGTGGGCACCGTCTCCCATCGACAGATGGCGGAGCAGGCTTGGCAGGCGGGGGCCCAATTTTGCGTTTGCCCTTTTACGGACGAGAGCATTATCC
Source organism: Synechococcus sp. H55.11 (assembly GCF_047462475.1). Lineage (NCBI taxonomy): Bacteria > Bacillati > Cyanobacteriota > Cyanophyceae > Synechococcales > Synechococcaceae > Synechococcus > Synechococcus sp. H55.11. The sequence continues at coordinate 7,024 of NZ_JANSJI010000045.1, read as the reverse complement.
GTTGGGGCCGGGAAGTGGGACTGCCCGTCGTGCCCGGTGCCCTTACCCCCAGCGAGATCTGGAAGGCATGGCAGGCGGGGGCAACGGCGGTCAAAGTGTTTCCGGCGGAGAGCATGGGGGGATCCCGCTACCTGCGTCATCTGCGACCGGTGCTGGGATCCCTGCCGTTGATCCCCACTGGGGGGGTGACCTTGGCCAAGGCAGCGGAATATCTGCAAGCAGGGGCCTGGGCGGTCGCCATTGCCGGAGATCTGTTTCCGACAGAGGATTGGGATCCAGACTGCCAAAAGCTGGAAAATCGGCTGCGCCAGGCGCTGCAACAGCTTGCCGAGCAGAGAAACAAAAACTGGCCCAACCTGAGCAAATCGGTAGAATAGGGTGCGTGGTGTGAGGGAGGCCGGCATGGGAGAGTTTCTAGATCTCTACCTGGAATTCCACATTCCAAGCCCGGTTGAAGAAGTCACTTGGCGCCATTGGTTCGAGATCTGGTTGCGGGAGCTGGGGGTACAGGAGCCGTGCGAGCTCAGCCTTTGCCTCACCTCCGATGATCACATTCGCCAGCTCAACCGCGAGTTTCGCCACCTTGACGCGCCCACCGATGTGCTGGCCTTTGCCGCCCAGGAGATGCCCGCCCCCGTCAAGCTGCACGAGATCACGGGGGTGCGCCTGCTGGGGGATATTGTGATTTCGGTGCCCACCGCCCGCTCACAAGCCAAAGCGCAAGGGCATCGGCTCTCGCAGGAGTTGGCCTGGCTGGCCAGCCATGGGTTGCTTCACCTGCTGGGGTGGGATCACCCGGATGAACGTTCTCTCCAGCACATGGTGCAGCAACAGCGACAGTTGCTCGCTGCCATCCAACTGGATGGAGGGGTAAGCCATGGCCAACAGTCCTAGTCGGCTGGCGGCGTTCCGGCGGCGCGTCCATTCCAAGCCCACCGGTATCGCTCCAGCGCCTTCCTCTGAGGTCGATCCCGCAGCCAATGCCGCGCCTTTGGAGGTGGATCCCTGGCGACGCCCCCCCTCTTGGCAGGTGGCCGACAACCTGGGCAAAAGTTTCTACTACGCGGGCAAGGGTTTGGCTTATGCAATCCGCACCCAGCGCAACTTCCGCATTCACATGGCGGTGGCGGCGGTAGCCTTCGGCCTTGGGCTGGGCCTGCGGCTGAGCGCTGCGGCAATGGCCCTGATCAGCCTGACCAGCGGTTTGGTGATGGCGCTGGAGCTGGTGAATACCGCTCTGGAAGCAGTGGTGGATCTCACCCTCGGCAGCAAATATCATCCCTTGGCCGAGATCGCCAAAGATTGCGCCGCGGCAGCGGTGTTGATGGCAGCAGTGGCATCCCTGCTGGTGGCGGCTTGGCTCCTCCTCCCGCCTCTATTGCTGCTGCTGCAGGATGGCTTCCCAGCACCAGCCTGAGGAGCTTGGAGAGAGAGTTTTTTATCCAGCCGGCTGGGAGTGGATCACCACCCGTCCTCCCTGCCGATCCAAGCTGAGCGGTTTGGCTTCTGCTTCAATATCGAGCTGGGCCCAAGCGCTGACCATCGCGGCTCCCACCCGTTCCCGATTTTCGGGGGCGCAGAGGGCCAACAGGGTGGGGCCGGCTCCACTGATCACCACCCCATAGGCCCCGGCAGCTATGGCTGCAGCTTGAACCGTTTTGAACCCGGTGATCAGCTCCATGCGGGCCGGCTGGTGCAGGCGATCCTGCAGGGCCACCCTCAGCCAGTCCACCCGGCCCGACTGCAAGCTGCGAATGAGCAGACCCAGATGGCTGCTGGAAAAAACCGCATCCGCCAAGCTGACGGATTTGGGCAGGATCTCGCGGGCTGCTTGGGTGGAAAGCTTAAAGTTGGGCACCGCAACCACGATGCCAATGCTTTCGTGCCAATCCACCGGACAAAACACCCATTGCCCCTGCTGCCCCTGCACACAGAGCTGACAACTGCCCTGCAGGGCGGGCACCACATTGTCTGGATGGCCTTCCAGGGCGATGGCCAGTTGTAGGAGGGTTTCGGGAGCTAGGTTGAGCGACCCGATGGCATTGGCTCCCAACAAGCCGCCGACAATAGCGGTGGCAGAACTGCCCAACCCCCGCGCCAGGGGCACGTTGAGGGTGATTTCGATTTCTACCCCCGGCACGGGCTTACTCAGCAACTCAAAAGCGCGGCAGAAGGCCCGGTACACCAGGTTGTCCTTGCTCTGGCTGATGTGGTCGCTGCCACGGTAGTGGATGCTGAGGCCAGAGGGGATCTCCCGAAATTGGAAGTGGTTGTAGAGCTCTAAGGCTGCACCAATGCAGTCGAACCCCGGCCCCAAATTGGCGGTGGTGGCCGGGACGATCACCTCGACTCGCTCTTTGACCAAGGGGACAGCTCCTCAGTGAACGATGGGCAACTCAAGGTCTACGGGCTCCCATTATCCTATGAACGACGGCCAGATCCCCACGACTACTCAGCCTGACGAGCTTCCGGGCTGTCCTGAAAAGCTTTTTATTCTTGTAACCTATGAGTTGAGTGCTGGGCATAGCGGGCCTGTTTCCACTCCGGCCATTGGCTCAACCCAGCAGGGATCCAAAAAGGAGGGGGCAGAGGCCTGCAGAAACTGTCTTGGTTGGTGTTGGGCTTGAGCTATCTCGGGCTGGGGCTGGGATCCCTGCCCCGGTTGCGCATGAACCGGGCCACGATTGCCCTGGTGGGATCCGCCTTGCTCATTGGCTTGGGGACCTTGTCGCTGCGGCAGGCTTGGGAGGCCATTGACCCCACCACGATCGTGTTTCTCCTGAGCATGATGGTGGTGAATGCCAGCTTGTCCTATGGTGGGGCCTTCCAGTTGGCTTTGCTGGGCCTGATTCGGGTGAGCCGTAGCCCCTTTGGCCTGTTGATCATGCTGGTGTTTGGCAGCGGCTTGCTCTCGGCTTTTTTGCTCAACGATACCCTGGCCCTGGTGTTTACTCCCCTCACTTTGCAGGTCACAACGGTGTTGGGGTTAAACCCGATTCCCTACCTGTTGGGCTTGGCGGCAGCCACCAACCTGGGATCCGTCGCCACCTTGAGCGGCAACCCACAGAACATTTTGATCGGCTCTTTCTCTGGGATCGGCTATCTGGAGTTTGCCGGCAAGATGACGCCCATTGCCGTGGTGGGGCTGCTGCTGGAGGTGGGGCTGCTGTGGCTCTATTACCCCCAGGTGCGCTCCTTGCAACCCTTTGCCCAGGTGCCTTGGCTGCCGCTGCGCCTCTACCCGCCCCTATTGCGCAAGAGCCTGGTGATCGCGGGGGGGCTGTTTGTGGCCTTCATAGCCGGACTTCCCTTGGCCGAATCGGCCTTGGTGGCAGCGGCCCTGTTGCTGATTACCCGCAGGCTGAAGCCGGAGCGATTTCTGGGGCAGGTGGACTGGAATTTGCTGGTGATGTTCTCCGGGCTGTTTATCTTGACGCGGGCAACGCGAGAACTGGTAGCCCTCTGGGGGATGAGCTTGGGGCCTTTGGCAGAGAGGCTGGTGGGATCCCCCCTCGCCCTGTTGATCGGTGTAGCCATTTTATCCAACATCATCTCCAATGTGCCGGCAGTGTTGTTGCTGCAATCCTTGGTTCCCCAACAGGAGACCACCACTTGGCTGTTGCTGGCTGCCGGCTCCACGTTGGCGGGCAATTTAACCCTGTTTGGGGCAGTAGCCAATCTAATCACGGTTGAGGCAGCCGCCAAAAAAGGGTACGTGCTCTCCTTTGGGGAGCATCTGCGCTTGGGTCTGCCCCTGACTCTGCTGACGCTGGGCTTCAGTGGGCTGTGGCTGGGCCAGCCCTTCCTGCCTTCTCCATCGCTCAGGTAACTTCTGCCCAGGGATCCAGCTTGTCGGGATCCCTGGGTGTGATGACTGGTGTTGCCGTCCTTGCGCTGGCACCAGCAGCCTCTCCTTCAGAGCTGTTGGTGGGTGTGGGGGTGCTGCTTGATGTTGTCAGCATCCTTCACTTCCATTGCCGTATTGAGGATCCGTCGCGGCTCGAGGCTGTGGTTGAGCTTAAACGCCCCCCGCTCGGGAGTACAAACTTGGTGCAGGGGGATGTGGCGAAACTGGGGCTTGCTGCGATAGGTGCGGGCCGCCGCTTGCAGCCGCTCCACAAAATCTTCTCCCAGCACCACCCCCGCCGGGAAGACATCGGCGGGCAAAGTCGGGGTCCCGTTGTTCACGATCTCGGCATAGGTTGTGGCGTAGAGGAGACAATAGGAAGTGCTGCGGCCCTCTTGGGCCAGGCAGTCCAAGGCGGCAGCGGGCAACGGCTCGGCCACCAGGACTTCCCGCAGGTGACCGTCCTCATCTCGCTGGAAGCAGGTGGCCACTCCCAGCACCACGTATTCCAGCCCTTGGACGGGGTGAGTTTGCGCCGTATTCGACATCGAGGCCATCTCCAAGCAGGGTTTGCGGTCGAGCGCCCTCGACCAGGGGGTCGTCCTCACAATAGCAACAACTCTTGCCTCGGGCAGCGGGGGCTGTTGCAAGATAGGAAGCGGATCCCAGTCCGATCCAAGCTCTGGGCGAGGTCAGCGGTTGGCTGCAGGGATCCAAAATTTGCTTTACTGTAGCGAAGCGGGGTCAGTGTTGCCTGAGAGAAACAAGGGCTCCAGGCAGCTTTGGCAACCCTCGATTCATCATTTGGGAACTTCCAAGGGTCCGACTATGGCGGATGGCGAATACAAGCCTGGGCTAGAAGGCGTTCCGGCCACGCGCTCTAACATTAGTTTTGTCGATGGCCAGGTAGGGATCCTGGAGTATCGGGGCATTCCCGTTGAGGAACTGACGGCCCACAGCACCTTTTTGGAGACGGCCTATCTGCTGATCTTCGGCAAGCTGCCGACGCAATCCGAGCTGAACAACTTTGACCAGGCCGTCCGCAGCCATCGGCGGGTCAAATACCGCATCCGCGACATGATCAAGTCGTTTCCTGAGTCGGGCCACCCGATGGATGCCCTGCAAACCTGCGTGGCAGGCTTGGGGATGTTCTATCCGGTGCGGGAGGCGGATCCCGACTATGTGTTTGGCACGGTTACCCGTCTGCTCGCCAAGCTGCCGACCATGGTGGCCATGTTTCACCAGATGCGCCAGGGTAACGATCCCATCCCCCCCGACGACAGCCTGGATCATGCCGCCAATTTTCTCTACATGCTCTCCGGCAAGAAGCCGGATCCCTGGCTGGCCCGCATCTTCGATACCTGTCTGATCTTGCACGCCGAACACACGGTCAACGCCTCTACCTTTGCCCTGCTGGTAAGCGCCTCTACCCTGGCCAGCCCCTACAGCAGCCTGGCCACGGCGGTGGGCACCCTTTCGGGGCTGTTGCATGGGGGGGCCAACCAACAGGTGATGAGGCTGTTGCGGCAAATCGGCTCGGTGGAAAATGTGCGCTCGTTTATCGAAGAGAAGCTGGCCAAAAAAGAGCGCATCATGGGCATGGGCCATCGCGTTTACAAGGTGAAGGATCCGCGGGCCACCATTCTGCAGCGGCTGGCCGAGGAGCTGTTCGAGCGCTACGGCCACGACAAGTACTACGACATCGCCCTGGAAGTGGAGCGGGTGTGTGCGGAGCTGCTGGGGCCCAAAGGAATTTACCCCAACGTGGACTTCTACTCGGGGTTGGTCTACGCCAAGCTAGGGATCCCGGAAGATTTGTTTACGCCGGTATTTGCCATTGCCCGGGTGGCGGGTTGGCTGGCCCATTGGCGGGAGCAGTTGTCGGATAATCGGCTCTTCCGACCCACCCAGGTGTACACAGGTGAACGCCAGCAACGCTACATCCCCATCGAGGAGCGGGGTTGAGAGCGGTTTGACAGGGCACTGGGCCGGGATCCAAACTCAATAGAGCCCAAATGCGTGTGTGAGGTGGTGCGTTGAGCCCTTTGGATTCTCCCCTTTGGCGAGACGGGTTCACCCTCTTCTTGAGCATTGTGGTGCAGGCCATGCCGTTTTTGCTCTTGGGGGTGTTTCTCTCCGGGCTGATGGCCGTGTTCGTAGAGGGATCCCAGTTGGCTCGTTTCCTACCCAAAGGCAAAATCGGCAGCGCGGTAGCCGGTGGCGCCCTGGGGTTCTTTTTTCCGGTGTGCGAATGCGGCAATCTGCCCGTGGCCCGGCAACTGGTGATCAAAGGGATCCCACCCTATGTGGCGGTGGCTTTTTTGTTGGCAGCGCCGGTGTTTAACCCGGTCGTGATCTTCTCCACGTGGATTGCCTTTCGCAGCATGCCGGAGCTGGTGGTCTACCGGGTTCTTTTTTCTTTTGGCATTGCCGTGGCCATCGGCTTGCTCTTCAGCGTGCAAAAAGATCTGGAGCCTTTGTTGCAACCGGCGGTCTGGCGAGAGCTGCAGCGCAACCGCTGCCAAGAGGCAGCTCTGAAAAGCACCTCCTGCTCGCCGTTGTTGCAGGGGGGCACCTTTTGGATTGGATCCCAGGGCCATGCTCAAGGGGCTGCTGGCGGATCCCTGGCCACTCTGCAGACTGCCGAAGAGGTGTATCGGGCAGCGCTGGCCGCTGCCCCTGCTCTCTCTTGGCGGCAAAAGGGATTGTTGCTGCTGCAAACCTGGGCTAGAGAGATTCGCGAGCTGGGATCCGTGCTCATCCTGGGTTCGGCGATGGCGGCCTTTGTGCAGACGGTGATCCCGCGTTCGTTTGTTCTAAATTATGGCCAAGATGAACTGGTCTCGATCCTGATCATGATGGCCCTGGCCGGGATCATTTCTATCTGCTCGACGGTGGATGCCTTTTTTGCCCTCTCCTTTGCCGCCACCTTCACGCCGGGATCCCTGTTGGCCTTTATGGTGTTTGGGCCGATGGTGGACTTGAAGGCCATTGGCTTGATGCTGACTTTGTTCAGGCCCCGCGCCATTTTCTACTTGGTGCTCCTGACTTTTCAGTTCACTTTAGTAGGGGCTTTGGCCATCAATTACTGCGCCAGTTAACTCGCCTGCTCCTGCATTTGCTCAACGTAAGGCGCGGGATTCCCCACCCGGGTGGGGAGGGATAGCGCCTCCTGAC
>NZ_JANSJI010000044.1:0-2478 GCF_047462475.1 Synechococcus sp. H55.11 | reverse complement strand
CCCACTGGGAGAGGGGCCAGGGGTGAGGGAAGTTGGATCCCCCCGAAGGGGAACCGAAAAAGGGGGCAATGTGTATGCCCTTCGAGTGGTCTCTGGGTTTCCAATTTCTAGGGATCCCCCCGAAGGGGAACCAGTGGCTGAGCTAGTCCAGGGCAACGCGCCATTCTAGTTTCCAATTTCTAGGGATCCCCCCGAAGGGGAACCAGGAGAGTAGTGGTTGAGGACAAAGATGGAACTCGATGAGTTTCCAATTTCTAGGGATCCCCCCGAAGGGGAACCAGGAGAGTAGTGGTTGAGGACAAAGATGGAACTCGATGAGTTTCCAATTTCTAGGGATCCCCCCGAAGGGGAACCCTCACCATTCATACCGCAGATGGGCCGGTAGCTCGAGAGGCGTTTCCAATTTCTAGGGATCCCCCCGAAGGGGAACCAGCTGGGCGCCAGCACCGGCCGCTCCAGCTGCCACAAGTTTCCAATTTCTAGGGATCCCCCCGAAGGGGAACCCCGGGGAGAGGGCAGCCACACTGCCGTCGGGGCGGGTGTTTCCAATTTCTAGGGATCCCCCCGAAGGGGAACCAACGCCGGGTTCATCAACCCCGGCACATTGCATGTTGTTTCCAATTTCTAGGGATCCCCCCGAAGGGGAACCGCCGGTGCTCTTCCAGCCAGCGGTTGGGGTCCCAGAGTTTCCAATTTCTAGGGATCCCCCCGAAGGGGAACCATGATGTGGTGGCCGACTATGGCCCAGAGCCCTACCTTGAGTTTCCAATTTCTAGGGATCCCCCCGAAGGGGAACCCGCTTTCCACCAGCGCCCGGGTCAACTCGTTGGCCAGGCGTTTCCAATTTCTAGGGATCCCCCCGAAGGGGAACCATGCAGGAAGTTCTCGCCAAGGCTCCCAGGTGTTTGATTCTTGGTTTCCAATTTCTAGGGATCCCCCCGAAGGGGAACCCTGGCTGTTTGCCGGCGCCGTATGGGGCTTATCCGTACGTTTCCAATTTCTAGGGATCCCCCCGAAGGGGAACCGCGCCGATCACTGGCGCTGGCTGTTTGCCGGTGCGGTTTCCAATTTCTAGGGATCCCCCCGAAGGGGAACCAGTCCGTACGAAATACTAAGAGGAACCCTCTTAATGTTTCCAATTTCTAGGGATCCCCCCGAAGGGGAACCATTACCAAGGCGGCGGTACTGGAGTCGAGCGTGTTCTTTGTTTCCAATTTCTAGGGATCCCCCCGAAGGGGAACCTGCCAATCTGTGCGGCTGAAGGGCCCCGTATACTGGGGCCCTTGTTTCAGGTTTCCAATTTCTAGGGATCCCCCCGAAGGGGAACCATCACCACAGACGGAACCCGTTGGCCAGCGTCCGCCTTGTTGTTTCCAATTTCTAGGGATCCCCCCGAAGGGGAACCTTACACACCCGTCTACGTCACGGGTGAACCGCCTCTGCAGGCGGCGGTTTCCAATTTCTAGGGATCCCCCCGAAGGGGAACCAGGCCGACGTTGAGGCATACAAGTCTGGCGGCGAGGTGGTTTCCAATTTCTAGGGATCCCCCCGAAGGGGAACCCTTCGTTCAGTACGTTAACTACGTTCAGTACGTTCAGTACGTTGTTTCCAATTTCTAGGGATCCCCCCGAAGGGGAACCCCCTTGAAGCCAAGGGGCGTGTCCGGAGAATCCTTCTTGTTTCCAATTTCTAGGGATCCCCCCGAAGGGGAACCAGCTCAACCAAGAGCTCGGGCTGGTCTAGGAATAGGGGGGGGTTTCCAATTTCTAGGGATCCCCCCGAAGGGGAACCAACTGTATGAACTAGCTTTGGTCAAGTACCCATCCTTTGCGTTTCCAATTTCTAGGGATCCCCCCGAAGGGGAACCCCTAGCATCCCTAACGGGAATTGCCGGGTTTGACATGTTTCCAATTTCTAGGGATCCCCCCGAAGGGGAACCTTAGCCTGGGCTGCCGCCCGAACACGTGAAGGCGTGTTGGTGTTTCCAATTTCTAGGGATCCCCCCGAAGGGGAACCGTAGATAACCGGCAGAGATTGGGTGAGAATCCGCAGGTTTCCAATTTCTAGGGATCCCCCCGAAGGGGAACCGGCTTGCTACGACTGGTTGGCCACGCGAGTTGGCCGCTAGTTTCCAATTTCTAGGGATCCCCCCGAAGGGGAACCCTACGTCTGGAATTAATCAATGCAGTGAGAGAAGAGTATCTGTTTCCAATTTCTAGGGATCCCCCCGAAGGGGAACCCCCCCTCAACTCCCTGGGACGTCAGACGGCTGGGCGGTTTCCAATTTCTAGGGATCCCCCCGAAGGGGAACCGCCGCCTGCCTGAGCTCGGCCAGTTGCTGTTCCAGGGCGTTTCCAATTTCTAGGGATCCCCCCGAAGGGGAACCACCTACGGGTACACCAACACCACCATCATCTACGACGGGTTTCCAATTTCTAGGGATCCCCCCGAAGGGGAACCTCTACCCTTATTAAACCC
>NZ_JANSJI010000043.1:7135-9467 GCF_047462475.1 Synechococcus sp. H55.11 | reverse complement strand
ATTGTTTTGCTGGGGATCGTCAGCCTCTGCGCCGACGCCACCTACGAGGGGGCCCGCAGCATCTCCGGAGCTTTTTTGGGATCCCTGGGGGCCAGTGGCACGGTGGTGGGCCTGGTGGCCGGCGGGGGGGAGCTGCTGGCCTATGGGCTGCGCCTGGGCGTGGGCTACTGGAGCGACCGGCTCAGTAGGGATCCCGTGCACCGCAGTCGAGGGCAGTGGCAGCTCACCACCCTGGGCTATGTCCTCAACACGGCGGTGATCCCCGCTCTGGCCTGGGTGAGCAGTTGGCCTGGGGCTGCTTTGCTTTTGCTGGCCGAGCGCCTGGGCAAAGGGATCCGCACCCCGCCACGGGACCTGTTGCTCTCCCATGCGGCGCTGCAGGTGGGCCAGGGCATTGGGTTTGGCCTGCACGAGACCTTGGATCAAATTGGGGCGGTGGGAGGGCCGCTGCTGGTGGCAGGAATGGTTGCCGCCGGCTACGGGTTCCAAGGCGCATTCTTGGCCTTGGGGATCCCGGCGGCCCTGGGGCTGGGGGTGCTGGGGCTGGCCCAATGGCTGTATCCCACCCCGCGCGACTTTGAGCCGGAGCCGGAAACCGCTCCAGCAAAAGGCTTTTCCAGGGTCTTTTGGCTCTATCTCACAGCAGCGGCCTGTGTGGCCATGGGGTTTGCCGACTTTTCCCTCATTGCCCTGCACCTGCAGCAGCAAGGTGGCGAGGCGGCAGGGATCCCCTTGCTCTACGCCCTGGCCATGGGGGTGGATGCCCTAGCCGCCCTGGGCTGGGGCTGGCTATTTGACCGCCTGGGGCTGGGGAGCCTGTTGGGGGCGGTGGTCCTGTCTGCCGGTTTTGCGCCGCTGGCCTTTTCCGGCAGCTACGGGCTGACGGTGGTGGGCATGCTGCTCTGGGGGATTGGCCTGGGCGCCCAGGAATCGGTCATGAAGGCAGCAGTAGCCGGCATGGTGGCCGCCCAGGCGAGGGGCTTTGCCTTTGGGCTGTTTACCAGCATCTACGGCCTGGCCTGGTTTTTGGGCAGCGCCCTGATGGGGGTGCTCTACGATCTCTTTCTCCCCGCTTTGGTCATCTTCTCGGTAGCCGCTCAAGCCGCGGGGGCAGCTATCCTCTGGGTCTTAATCCTAAGGGGACAGGCTGGGGCCGGGCGATGAAAAAGCCCTGCACCAGATCTACGCCGCGGTCGCGCACCCACTGCAGCTCTCCTGCCGTTTCGATCCCTTCCGCCAGGGTAGTGATCCCCAGCTTTTGAGCCAGCTCCAGCAGTTTCTCGGCAATCACCGCCTTATAGGGATCCCGATCGACGCCGCGAATGAGCTCCCTATCCAGCTTGATGAGATCCGGCTGCACCTGGTGCAACAGGTTCAGGGAGCCGTAGCCGGCGCCCAGGTCATCCAGCGCCACCCGAAAGCCCGCCTGCCGATAGAAGCGCAAAATCCGCTGCAAGTGGTCCAAATCGGGGCTGCGGTCGGATTCGTTGACCTCAAACACCACCCGCTGGGGCGGGATCCCGGCGCGACTGATGGCCCAGACGGTGGAGCGCAGGCAAAAGGCCGGGTCGTAGATAGCCGTAGGGCTGAAGTTAATGAAGAGATCCCCTTGTAAGCGGTGCTGGGCGGCTGCGGCAATGGCCGTGCGGCGGGCGGCCAAGTCCAGGTGGTAGAGCAACTGGGCTTCACGGGCCATGGCAAAAAGCAAGCCTGGCCCAATCACCTTGCCCTCTTTGTCCAATCCCCGCACCAGCGCCTCGTGGCCAACCACACAAGTGGGATCCCACCCCCCGACAATGGGCTGAAAGTAGGTGGTGAGACGGTTTTCCTTCAACACTTCCAGCAAAAGCTCAGCTTGGGTGCGGTGGAACAACTGCAGCAGCGACTCCACCCGGGCGCAATCTTGCCAGCAGGGATCCCTATCTCCGGCCAAAAACAGGGCGCGGCTGGCCCGTATCTCTTCTTGCGAGAGAATATCAGCCATTGTCTCCAGGGTCTTCTTAAGGGCTCCCTGGGCAATGGCAACAACTAGGCCAAGGTCTTCTAAAACTTGCACGGGAACCTCTGTCTTGGCCTCCAGAGCCCGCCAGAGCTTCTGGTGGGTATGAGGAGTGGGCAGCCAGAGAAACAAGCGCCCTGGCTCTTGCAGAAAGGCGGCCAGAGCTGGGCAGTCGGGGCAAGACATAGATCTGCAGGGAGTAGCTAGAGGCAGTCCCCCCGACAGTATGCCTTAGCTCTCTTAGAAATTGCCAAAAGTTGTCAATCAAAAGAAAAGTGTCAAAACTGATCCTTCATACCCCGCAGCCGCGCAAAAACCCGCACCGGATCTTGA
>NZ_JANSJI010000043.1:0-7035 GCF_047462475.1 Synechococcus sp. H55.11 | reverse complement strand
TCAAAACTGATCCTTCATACCCCGCAGCCGCGCAAAAACCCGCACCGGATCTTGAACGCCGGTGGCCGCCTGCAGAGCCGGCTGATCCCAGCGCAAAAAAGGATTGGTGCGGCGCTCTTCGCCAATGGTGCTGGGCACCGTCGGGGATCCCGCCTGGCGCAGCGCCACCACCTGCTGATAGCGCGCCTGCAAGTCGGGGTTGTCCCCATCCACCGTCAAGGCAAACTTGAGGTTGTTCAAGGTGTATTCGTGGGCACACCACACCCGCGTCGGTTCAGGTAACTGGCGCAGTTGATCCAGGGATCCCAGCATTTGCTCTGGGGTGCCCTCAAAGAGCCGCCCGCATCCCCCAGCAAACAGAGTATCGCCGCAGAAGAGATCCCCGCTTTCGGGGAAGTAGTAGGCAACATGTCCCCGCGTATGGCCAGGCACAAACAACACCTTCGCCTGCCGGCCCGCAAATTCCACCGTCTCTCCCGCCTGCAGCTCCACCCTCTGGCCAGGGATCCGCCCTCGATCCACCTGGCTGCCGTAGACGACGGCGCGGGGGTAGCGGGCCACAAGTTGCAGGTTGCCCCCCACATGGTCGTGGTGGTGGTGGGTGTTGAAGATGGCCACCAGCTCCGCCCCCAGCTCGGCCAATTTGTCCAGCACGGGCTCGGCCACTGCCGGATCCACCACTGCTGCCGTTGCCGTCTCGGGATCGTAGAGCAGATAGATGTAGTTGTCGCGCAGGGCAGGCAGTTGCAGAATGCGCATGGCCAGCTAGTCCTCAAAAATGGCCTGTTCTACATCCTGGCGGCTGAGGGAGTAGGGGAAAGACAGGGTTTTCGTGTTGCCATCCGGGTAGGTGTAGCGCACCCAGATGCTGGTCTCTTCTAGGCGCAGGCAGGCTTTCCAGCCCGGCCGCTCGCAAAACCATTGCTCCACATCCTTTGGGTCGCGGGTGCAGCCTTGCTCCTCCAGCCAGCGTTCGATGGCGTGGAGCGGGTGATTGTAGAGAGGTGTGGTGGCAGGGGGCAAAGGCATGGTGAGATTCAAACGCGCGCAGAGAAGCCGTCAAACTAGACAAAAGTTAACAGCCTATTCCATTCAAGCACTTGATCCATGGGAAGCTCCGAGCGCTTTGTCTGAACCTCATCCCCAAGCAACCGGAGTTGGTTAGCCCACCCCGCCCTCCCGTAGCCAGGCCAAAGCAACCGCCAACACCAAACACGCCACGAAGGTGGATCCCATCAGCAGCAGGGCACAGAGCTCGCCCGCCGAGAGAGGCCGGGTTTCCATGCGCAGCTCGAGAGAATCCAGATCTGAGGATCCCGTTATACTGAGGGAGCCCATGTTGGTCGTCATCGCCCGCAGGCTGGCATCGTAGATGGCCCGTTTTGCCGGGTTGCTGAGCACGAGATAAGCTTCCTGCAGCTCTTGGAAGCAGCGAATGGCCACTTCCGGGGCCAGGGGGGAAGTGTCGGGGTGGTAGCGTTTGCTCAACTGCCGATAGGCCCGCCGAATGGCCTCAGGAGATGCCCCTGGAGACAGGCCCAACCGTTGGTAGTAGGTGAGGGAAGTCAACGAGCGCATGCAAGCTGATCTCGACTAAGTGAGACGGTGGGGACAGCAGAACGCTTCTCCAAGGAGCTGAGCTTTGATCCAGTGTAATCACTTGGCCAGCCGTCGGGATCCCCTGAGCATGGCTCTATTCTTCTTCCTCTTCTTCCGACTTGGCTTTGGGGTAGTAGAAGCCGGTGTTGCGACCGCTCAAAATTGAACGCCCAATGGTCATTGCCCGCTGGGCCTGGAGCTTGGCTTTGCCCAGCCAAACGGCATACCGCCTGCGACTGCGGGCTTTCGAGGTTTTCTTCTTAGGAACAGCCATAGCTTGTACAAGAACACAGCCTTACTAGGCTAGCACTGAGCTTGCACCGTCGATCCCGGCTTTGTTTCGTCAAGTAGTCTATTAGCAGTTGACTCCAGAGAGAGCGAGCATCTCCGCACAATAGGGTTGAGATGGGTCAACTCTTCTACGCAAACCTTCTCAATCCCTTTTCCCGGCAGCCTTGGAGTCGATAGAGTATGGGACATCTTCTGGAACAGGCGGCCAGGTGATATCGGTCACCCCCCGGAAGCTCTTTTGGGTGCAAGCTAAGAATGGACTGTGGCCACTTCCTCGATCCAGGAGATCGCTCAACCATGCGCAACCTCTTTTCCATCTTGTTGTTCGGGATCCCGCTGCTGAGCTTGGGTTGGACGGGGATCCCAGTGGCTGCCCAATCCACCAATCCGGAGCTGTGCCAGAAGTTTCCCCAAGACCTTCGCTGCAATCTCTCTGCCCCCAGCCAGGTAGGACAAGCGCCTCAACCCAGCACTCGCCCGCGCGTTGCGGTTTTGGATTTTGATTTCAGCAGCCTCAGCAATTCCTACAGCCTGCGCGAGGCTTCCCGGGGGGTGAGCGATCTGCTGGTGGATCGGCTGGTGAGAGATGGCACTTTTTCTGTTATCGAGCGCTCGCGGCTGGATGCGATCTTGGCCGAGCAGAACTTGGGGCTATCGGGGCGGTTGGATGCCAACACCGCCGCTCAGGTGGGCCGGATCCTCGGGGTCGATGCGGTGATCCTCGGCAGTGTTACCCAGTTCGATGTGTCGGTGCGCCGTTCCGGCGGTGGGGCGCCGGTCTTAACCCCCTTCGGCAGCTTTCCGCTGGCGGTGGGGGCCGAGTCGGTGGATGCCGATGCCAACGTGCAGCTCAATGCCCGCCTGGTGAGCACCAGCACGGCCGAGATCTTGGCCGTGGTCGAGGGCCGGGGCAACGCCAGCCAGTCGGATAGCACGGTCACGGTTGCCGGCTTTGGCGGGGGATCCGCCACCAGTAACGAAGAAAAGCTGCTGGTTTTGGCCAGCCAGCAGGCGGTGGAGCAAATTGCCCAGCAGTTGGCCGGTTTTGCCAGTCGCTTGGCGGCCCAGCCCCGCTCTTTGCCGACGGTGGATGCCTTGGTGGCGGATGTCTACGGCAATCAGGTGATCTTGAACAAAGGCAGCCGCGACGGCTATCGCGTGGGCCTGATCCTTTCTGTGGAGCGCGTCGTTCGCGAGGTTAAGGATCCGGCCACAGGAGCAGTCCTGCGCAAATTGACCGAGCCAGCCGGCCAAATTCAACTGACAGAGGTGGATCAGGGATCCAGTGTGGGCCGCATTCTCAGCGGCTCTGGCTTTAAGGTGGGAGATGTAGCCAAGCCTCTCCAGTAAACTCCCAACGCTCTATCTTCAAGACCCTTCAATCGGGGCAAAGCCCTGGCGTTGAATATTTTCGGTAACGGTGCGCGGCTCCAGAAATTGCAGCAGGTAGTCGGGGCCACCGGCTTTGGATCCCACGCCGGAGAGCTTGAAGCCGCCAAAGGGCTGCCGCTCGACCAAAGCGCCGGTGATCTCGCGGTTGATGTAGAGGTTGCCGACAGCAAAGTCTTGGCGGGCCTGTTGGATGTGGGAAGGAGTGCGGCTGTAGACGCCGCCGGTGAGAGCGTAGGGAGTGGCATTGGCCAGCTCCAGGGCAGAGGAGAAATCCGCTGCCGCAATCACCGCCAGAACCGGTCCAAACAGCTCCCGCTGTGCCAGTTCCGATTGGGGATCCACCTGGCTAAACACCGTGGGGCCGACGAAGTAGCCTTTTTCCGGCACGGGCAGGCTGAGTTCCAAGCGGGCGTAGGCTTGGGCCGCTTGAATGGCCTGTTGCAGGCGGGCTTGGGCCTCGGCATCGATCACCGGGCCGACCTGGGTGCTAGGATGAGCCGGATCCCCCACGTTTAACGACCGCACCGCCTCGATCAACCGCCCCAAGAACAGGTCGTGGATCGACTGCAAGACAATGGCCCGCGAGCAGGCGGAGCATTTTTGGCCACTGTAGCCAAAAGCAGAGTTAACCACCCCCTTCACCGCCAGATCCAGGTCGGCGCTTTCATCCACAAGGATGGCGTTTTTGCCGCCCATCTCGGCAATCACCCGCTTGATGTGGTGCTGTCCCGGTTGCAATTGCGCCGCCTGGGCAAGGATCTGGCAGCCCACCGCCTGGGATCCAGTGAAGGCAATCAAATGTACCCGTGGATCTTGCACCAGGAGAGGGCCGATCTCTTCCCCAACTCCTGGCAGAAATTGAAAGACGCCTTCCGGGACCCCGGCTTCGGCGAGGGCCTTGAGGATGAAGCCTGCCAGCTTGGCGGCGACCAGCGAAGATTGCTCTGCCGGCTTGAGGAGCACGCAGTTTCCAGCCACCAAAGCCGCCATCGCCATGCCACAGGGGATGGAGAGAGGAAAGTTCCAAGGGGCGATCACCACCGCCACACCGCGGGGCTGGTAGTGGTAATGGTTGGTTTCGCCGGGCAGGTTGCACGCCCGTCCTCGATCCAGAGCCTCCATCTGCTGGGCGTAGTAGCGGCAGAAGTCGATGGCCTCGGAAATCTCCCCATCGGCCTGGGCGATGGGCTTGCCCACCTCCAGCACCATCCAGGCGGCCAGCTCTGCCCGTTGAGCCTCGATTTGCTCCGCCACCCGCTGCAGGATCCCCGCCCTCACGGCCACAGGCGTGCGCCGCCAGCGGGGAAAGCTGGCCTGGGCCGCCCGCAGGGCTTGCTCCACCTGTGCGGGACTGGCCAACCCAATCTCACCCACCACTTGCTCGGGATCGGCAGGGTTTAAAGAAGGAATAGACTGTCGGGTTGGGCGATATTCTCCGGCAATCCAGGGCTGAACTGTCTGGCCCAGTTGCGTTTGAACTTTTTGCAGGGCCTGAAAAAAGGGATCCCGCTGCTGGGGCTGGCTGAAATCCGTATCGGCAGCCGCGACAAACGAGAGGGAAGGTGGCTGAAAAATGGATCCCTCCTCCAAGACAGGGGGGGCCAACAACTGTTCGGCGTCGTAGCCCTGGACACTTTGCCGCAGGAAGGAAGTGTTGGCGGTATTTTCCAGCAAACGCCGAATCAGATAAGCCATGCCCGGCAGCAGCTCTCCATAGGGACAGTACACCCGCACCCGCTGTCCCTTCTGCACCAGGGCCTTGGCCAAGGGGTCGGCCATGCCGTAGAGCACCTGCAGCTCAAAAGCAGACTGAGGTACCTCCAGCGCCTGGGCGATGGCAATGGCTTTGGCCTGAGAACGCACATTGTGGCTGGCAATGGCGGCACGCAGATGGGTGTGGTGCTCTAACAAAAGCTGGGTCAGGCGCTCAAAATTGGCGTCGGTGGCGGCTTTGTCGTTGTAAACCGGCTGCGGCCAGTGCTTTTGCGCCGCCAGGATGGTCTCTTGATCCCAGTAGGCGCCCTTGACCAGGCGCACCGTCACCGGGGATCCCCGCTCTTTGGCCCAGGCGATCAGGTTTTGCAAATCGGTGTAGCTATCCCGCAGGTAGGCTTGTAGGGTCAGGCCAATGTCGGTGCGGCTGCGGAACTCCGGCTCCAGCAGCAGCTCCTGTAAAATGGCCAGGGTAAGGGATTTGTAGCGGTACTGCTCCATATCAAAGTGGATCCCGACTCCCAGGGCCTCGCCCCGGCGCAACAGGATGCGGATCCGTTCTCCCACCTTGGCTTTGGCCCCTGCCGGGTCGATGGGGTCGAACTGGGAATAGAAGGCCGTCAGCTTCACCGACACTTGGGGCATAGGCTGCGGCTGCGGCCAGGTTTTGACCACCTTTGCCAATTGCTCCATCGCCTGTAGGTAGCGCTCCAGGTAGGATTGGGCTTCGGCTTCGGTGAGGACGGCTTCCCCCAGCAAATCCAGGGTAAAAGCCATGCCTTGGCGGTGCAGAGTTTCCAGCGTTTGGCTCACCTGCTGCAGGGTTTCTCCGGCAATGTAGCGACGGGCCAGGGCTTCTACAGCAGCGGTGAGGGTGCTGGCGGCCAACTGTCCAGGCAGAGAATGGGGGTCGGCAAAGTTGAGTAGGTTTTTCAGTATCCCCGGCAACTCTACTGCCGGATCCAAGAGATACTCTTGAAGATGGCGAGCCATCTCTGCTTTGCTTTTCAGGCTGGGCAAAACATCGATCAAGCGGAACAACTGGGTGCGCAAATGGGGGTTCTCCATCGCCCAGGCCAGCAGCCTGTCCTCCCAACGCAGTTGATCCCGCCATTGGGCCAGCAGGGATCTCCCCTCGCCCCGAACGGAATTCAACAGAGACTGGGCAAGTGCTTGGGTTTGAGCCTCATAGGCGAGAGGAGCAGCTTGGGCAACCATAGGGCAATCGGAAGTAGAGCTGGCGGGATCCCACTATCCTGTCACGGACGGGATTGAGCCTGAGCTAGATTTTGATAAAGATGATAGTTTCGACGGCCCTAACAGGGCCACTGCGGGGCCTTAAACACCACAAGCAAAACAGTTAAAACCATTGGATACAGGAGAGCTATGCGGGCTTTTGTTGCAGGGGCTACGGGAGAAACGGGGCGGCGCATCGTCAAAGAGTTGGTGGGCCGCGGCATCCCGGTACGGGCGCTGGTGCGCAGCCGCGAGCTGGCCGCACAGGTTTTGCCCCCCGAAGCGGAAGTGGTGGTGGGAGATGTGCTGGATCCGGCCACGCTAAGGGCCGGCATGGAGGGATGCACGGTGGTGCTCTGTGCTACAGGAGCTAGGCCCAGTTGGGATCCCTTGCAGCCCTACCGAGTGGATTATGAAGGCACCAAGAACCTAGTGAATGTGGCCAAAGCCCAAGGGATCCAACACTTTGTTTTGATTTCTTCTCTGTGCGTGTCCCAGTTGTTCCACCCCCTCAACCTGTTTTGGCTGATCTTGGTGTGGAAAAAACGAGCCGAAGAATACTTGCAAAAAAGCGGCCTCACCTACACCATCATTCGGCCAGGGGGCCTGAAAAACCAGGACAACGAGGATGGCATTGTCCTCTCCCAAGCTGACACTCTCTTCGAGGGCAGCATCCCTCGCCTCAAAGTAGCTCAAGTGGCTGTTGAAAGCCTATTTCAGCCGGCAGCAAAAAACCGCATCTTCGAGATCATCGCTAAGCCCGGCGTTCCCAGGCGGGAGTGGAGTGACCTCTTTGCCCTAGCA
>NZ_JANSJI010000042.1:0-2479 GCF_047462475.1 Synechococcus sp. H55.11 | reverse complement strand
TGGGTTTAATAGGGGTAGAGTTCCCCCTTCGGGGGGATCCCTAGAAATTGGAAACTTGAGGGGAACAGGATGCAGGTGAGGTGGACGGGAGTGGTTCCCCCTTCGGGGGGATCCCTAGAAATTGGAAACGCCAAACGCGCCTCGGGAGAGGCGGTAGCAGCAGGGTTATGTTCCCCCTTCGGGGGGATCCCTAGAAATTGGAAACTCGCTGGTGTATAGGGTGAGGCGACCCACTAACACCAGTTCCCCCTTCGGGGGGATCCCTAGAAATTGGAAACAAGAGAAAACAAAACAAGAGATCAAATCATGAGATCGTTCCCCCTTCGGGGGGATCCCTAGAAATTGGAAACATCAACGCGGTGAGCGACCTGCTGGACACCACCCTGTTCCCCCTTCGGGGGGATCCCTAGAAATTGGAAACATCAGTGCCCGGGTGTTGTCTACCTGGATCTGGAGAACGTTCCCCCTTCGGGGGGATCCCTAGAAATTGGAAACCCAAGACGACGACTTTGACCAAATCTATGATTTCTGGTGTATGTTCCCCCTTCGGGGGGATCCCTAGAAATTGGAAACGTCCACTCGTACGCCCGAGAGGCGTGAGAGAAGGAACTGTTCCCCCTTCGGGGGGATCCCTAGAAATTGGAAACCCTGACGTGCCCCATCCCTGACCGCCTGCAAGTCGATAGTTCCCCCTTCGGGGGGATCCCTAGAAATTGGAAACAATCCGCTGGGAGCTGACGCAGGCGGAGCGCGAGGTAGCGTGTTCCCCCTTCGGGGGGATCCCTAGAAATTGGAAACTCGAGGCAGAAGGGTTGGCTTGTTTTCTTGAGCCGGAGCCGTTCCCCCTTCGGGGGGATCCCTAGAAATTGGAAACAGTCGGTCAACGGGACAGACCGGGCCGTTAACTTCCCGTTCCCCCTTCGGGGGGATCCCTAGAAATTGGAAACGGACGAACAGGCGGTACGGAGAGAAGAAGAGGCGATGGCCCGCTAGTTCCCCCTTCGGGGGGATCCCTAGAAATTGGAAACCCTGCGGTGTGAGGAAGTACTCGTAGAGCCCCTCGTCGTTCCCCCTTCGGGGGGATCCCTAGAAATTGGAAACAATTATTTACCTAGCCACTGCCACGGTCTACGTGACTTTGGCTTGTTCCCCCTTCGGGGGGATCCCTAGAAATTGGAAACGGTCTACGTGACTTTGGCTTAGAGATAAATTTCTGGTGCGTTCCCCCTTCGGGGGGATCCCTAGAAATTGGAAACCTTGATCTCGTAGGCACAGGGAACGCGCTTGGCTTTGGTTCCCCCTTCGGGGGGATCCCTAGAAATTGGAAACCGGCTACCTGTCAGGCACTAGGCGTCTGGGAACAGCTCCCGGGTTCCCCCTTCGGGGGGATCCCTAGAAATTGGAAACCTGTGACCTCGACGGCCATCTTGCCGAAGCGCAGCAGACGTTCCCCCTTCGGGGGGATCCCTAGAAATTGGAAACTCGGCTTGGGCTGGGTCAGGGATGACTGTCAAAGTTCCTGGTTCCCCCTTCGGGGGGATCCCTAGAAATTGGAAACACTGTATTGCCAAGCAGTTTACAACGGAAATACAGCTGTTCCCCCTTCGGGGGGATCCCTAGAAATTGGAAACCACCGCTACCCCAGCCTGCGCGCCATGCCGGTTTGGTGGTGGTTCCCCCTTCGGGGGGATCCCTAGAAATTGGAAACATTCAACTGGTTTCAACCACTCGCGGATGTTGTTTGTTGAGGTTCCCCCTTCGGGGGGATCCCTAGAAATTGGAAACAGCGTACCCGGTGCGGGTACGATACGGAATTTCCATCACCACCGTTCCCCCTTCGGGGGGATCCCTAGAAATTGGAAACCTCATCTACTCAATATCAAGGATTAAACCTTATCAAAAAGCGTTCCCCCTTCGGGGGGATCCCTAGAAATTGGAAACACTTAGGTGTCCTTTCCCCAAACCGCTGGGGACGCGGGTTCCCCCTTCGGGGGGATCCCTAGAAATTGGAAACGTGGAGTGCGGCTTCGACTAATTCGAGCTAGTGCAGAGTTCCCCCTTCGGGGGGATCCCTAGAAATTGGAAACTTGAGAGGTATTTCTGGTGTCTCCTTTTTAGTCTTTTGGTTCCCCCTTCGGGGGGATCCCTAGAAATTGGAAACTAAAGACCTTTGTAAATCTCGTCTAAACGTGTTATAGGTAGTTCCCCCTTCGGGGGGATCCCTAGAAATTGGAAACGTGCTGGAAGAAGGCTTCTCCACAGCGGGGACGTCGTGGTTCCCCCTTCGGGGGGATCCCTAGAAATTGGAAACTTGGAGTAGCCCGCGCTCAGCGGGTGACAGCAGTTTGGTTCCCCCTTCGGGGGGATCCCTAGAAATTGGAAACGTCAGGAACCCTGAGACTCAGTTGTTCCTGGCCTGCAAAGTGTTCCCCCTTCGGGGGGATCCCTAGAAATTGGAAACAAACCAATTGCAATAAAG
>NZ_JANSJI010000041.1:0-2497 GCF_047462475.1 Synechococcus sp. H55.11 | reverse complement strand
TGCTCTATGCCACCTCTTGGTGGAACTCCGACCATCTGGCTCGATACTTGCCCCACCCCAATCTGCCCATTGGTCAAAACCTAATCCAAGAAAAACTGGAGACCTTTCGCGAGTTGCGGCGGCTCTACTACGGCGAAGCCGAGCCCATTGCCCGGCTTCTCAACTGCCCCGGTCCTTTTTGGGCTAGGCACTATCTCCTGTTACACCGGGGCCAGCCTTTGACGGTTATTTACGAGGTCTTTTCCTCCCGCCTGCGGGCCAGAGTCCTGCCTGGCTAGGGCACCCAGCGCACGGCTTGCCGGCGTTCTTTGCTGCCGTTGGCCGATAGCATGCGAGTTGGGCTGGCCGCTAGGAGGGAGAAAGGAGACCAGCAGAAGGGGCAACTGGGGCCGAGAACCTTCTAGGGCGTTGCCCGTGTCGGATGTCTGGGGGGACAGAGGAGGCTGCCAGAGAAGGATCCGCATTGCCGAGAAACTGAGAGGTGCCAACAACAACCGTTTTGCTGGCCACATCCAAACCTTGGGCCGGGCTGAGGACATTCCAGAGGGCCAAACTTGCCAAACAGAGAGCAGCCCCCCTCCAGCCGGCACTCAAGAGCGCAAGCCAAGCAGCAGAGGTCACAGCCGGCTGCGGCAAGGGGGAGGGCTGGGGGAGGAGGCTGAGATGTAGACTCAGCGTTGCTGGCTATTGCTGAGGGACGTGGTATCTCGCTGGGCCAATTGCTGCAACCCTTCGGGGAAGTCGGCAGGCAGACGAGCTGGGTGAATCTCGCGCACCCGCCGACGGTAAGCGGCTTTGATCTCCTCCAGGCTGGCTTGGGGAGAAAGCCCTGGTAGTAGGTGGGGAAACAGGCGGAGGGGCCAGGGGAGACTCGGTAGAGAACCAGGGATCCCTCGCCAGCATATCCTGCCCGTTTTGGGAAAGCTGTTGGATAGGCTTTCCAGGAATCCCATTGATTCTGTCTCCCAGAACAAATTTCTGACCCCGAGGGGATCCCTGTCCTAGAGCTACTATGGAGCTGAGCAAACGGGGTGCTTGAGCGAGGAGAGATGGCTTCAGAGCGTCCAGTTTGGCGGCAGCGGTATCAACTCGAGCGGCGGCTGAGCAAGCGTAGCGGTAGACACACCTACCTAGCGCGGGATCTCCTCACCTCAGAACCGGTTGTCATCAAGCTAATCCTATTCGGGCCGGATTTCAACTGGGCCGACCTGAAGCTGTTTGAGCGAGAAGCCCAGATCCTGCAAACTCTCTCCCACCCGGCCATTCCCCAGTACCGCGATTGCTTTGAAATTGCCCTGAAAGGGGGGCGCGGCCTGGCGCTGGTGCAAAGCTACATCGACGCCCCCTCGCTGCAGGAGTGGATGGAGCGAGGGCGGCGTTTTGCCGAGCCGGAGGTGCGCGACCTAGCGCAAAAGCTGCTGCGCATCCTCATTTACCTCCATGAGCTCCACCCGCCGGTCATCCACCGGGATCTCAAGCCCAGCAACATTCTGTTGGCAGCCGACGGGCAGGTGTACCTGGTGGATTTTGGCTCGGTGCAGGCGGCTGGGCCGCGGGAGCAGGGATCCTACACCGTGGTGGGGAGCTACGGCTACATGCCCCTAGAGCAATTTGGCGGCAGAACTGTGCCTGCCTCCGATCTCTACAGCCTAGGCGCCACGCTGATTCACCTGCTGACAGGCCAGCATCCGGCGGACTTGCCGCAGGTGGGATCCCGGATTGGGTTCGAGTCAGCGGTGCAACTGAGCCCGGCCTTTCGCGACTGGCTGCGCTGGCTGACAGAGCCCTTGGTGGCGAACCGTCCCACTTCTGCCCGGCAGGCCCTGGAGGCGCTGGAGCAGTTGGATCGCCGCCCACTGCCGGTTCCTTCGACAGCAGCCGCGGTTCCCCCTCGACGGCCGGCGGGCAGCCGGATTCAACTGCACAAGTCCGAACAGACCTTTGAGGTGGTGATCCCGGCCAAACGACTTCTCGGCTTGGTTTGTTTGCCTCTCGTCGTTGCCGTCATTGCGCTTAGCTACTACGCTCTTTGTATTGCCGCCTCCACGGTCGGGACAGATGAGGAGGCTATGGAGGTTAGTCCTTTTTTTCTGCTCATGCTGGCCTGTGTGCTCTTCGGGGAGGTGGGGTGGTTGGTGCTCCTGACCCTCTACAGCTTATTCGGCAAGGCTTACCTGTATATCGACAAAGAACGGATCAGCTTAGCCTACGAATTGCTTGGCCTGCGTTTTCATCCAGTTCCCCCTAGTCGGCGATGCTACATTGACCGGCTGGAGCTGATCCCGGGCTATACCCGACGACAACCTTATTCTGGGACCCTGGAAGAGGTATGCCCACAGTTGAACATTTGGGCGGGCAACCGCAAGTACGAGCTAAAGAATCTGCAAGAGCCAGAGCTAGAATGGTTGGCCTCGGAGCTGAGCCGTTGGCTGAAGATCCCGATTGAGCGGCAGAAAGGGTAGTCCTCAATCCAGGTAAGCGCTCAGCTCCTGCTCCA
>NZ_JANSJI010000040.1:0-2519 GCF_047462475.1 Synechococcus sp. H55.11 | reverse complement strand
TTAAACGTAGCCGTGCTCGGCCAGAAACTCCAGAGAAATGCCGTCCTCCGGCGGAGCCAGGCCCAACAATTTTTCCACATACTTGCCCAGCATGTCCGCCTCCACGTTCACCGGATCCCCCACCTGCAGCAGGGAGAGGTTGGTCTCGCGGTAGGTCTGCGGGATCACCGCCACCTTAAACCAGCAGCCCCCCTGGCGCGCCTCGGCAATGGTCAGGCTCACGCCGTTCACCGCCACGCTGCCTTTGGGCACGATGTAGCGCCCAATCTCCGCAGGAACTTTGAAGCTCAGCTCCCAGGCGTTGCCACTGGCGACCTGATCCCACAGTTGTCCCACTCCATCGATATGGCCGCTGACGAAATGTCCCCCCAGCTTGTCTCCCACGCGCAGGGAAGGTTCGAGGTTAACCGTGCGCGGGCGGGATCCCTGGCCCCAAACCGAGCGGCGCAGCGTTTCCGGCGAGACATCGGCCAAAAAGCCATCGGGCAGAATCTCCACCACCGTCAGGCAGAGGCCGTCCACCGCCACGCTATCGCCGTAGGCCAACTGCGGCTGTAGCTCTGGGCAGGTAACCCGTAGCTGTGAAGAACTGATCAACTGGGCTGTGCCGAGACTGCGCACCAAACCTGTGAACATGACTCTGCCCTCCTTAAGCTTTGCCAGCTGCTTTTTTGGCTTTTTGTTTTTCTCGCTCTTTGGCTCGTTTTTCAGCAGCTTTGGCTGCTTTTTCAGCAGCAATCCGCTCTTGTCGAGCTCTCTCTTTCTCTTCGGCAATCTTCTCCAAGTAGTAGTGGTAATCGCCCTGGTAGGCTACCAACTCGCCGTTGCGGATCTCGACAATTTTATTGGCCACTTTTGAGATAAAGTAGCGATCGTGAGAGACCAGAATTGCCGTGCCGTCGTAATGCTGTAGAGCCTCTTCCAACATCTCCTTGGCTGGAATATCCAGGTGGTTGGTGGGCTCATCCAAGATCAACACGTTGGCCGGTTGCAGCAGCATTTTTGCCAGGGCCAAGCGGGCTTTTTCTCCCCCACTCAAAGCTGCTACTTTCTTAAAAACAGCGTCGCCGCTGAAGAGAAAGCGCCCCAGCAGCGTGCGCACTTCCTCATTGTTCCAGTCGGGGACTTCGTCATGAATTGTATCGATCACGGTTTTGTTCAGATCCAAAGCCTCTGCCTGATTTTGCTCAAAGTAGGCAGGAATAACATTGTGGGGCCCCAATTTTGCGGATCCCTCGGTCGGCTGCTCCAGGCCGGTGATAAGGCGGAGCAGCGTCGATTTTCCCGCCCCATTGGGTCCTAAAAAGGCGACGCGATCCCCGCGTTCGATCAGCAGTTCTGCGCCCAAAAATAGAATTTTGTCGCCATAAATGTGGGTTAGGTTTTCGATCTTCACCACCTCGCGGCCACTGCGGGGGGCAGGAGGGAAGCGAAACCTAAGGGTGCGCACATCGCCAACTGGCGCTTCCACGCGCGCGATTTTTTCTAGTTGTTTTTCGCGGCTCTTGGCCTGGGTGCTGCGGGTGGCGCTGGCCCGAAAGCGATCGATGAAGGCCTGTTGCTTTTCGATCTCTTTTTGTTGTCGCTCGTAAGCCGACTGTTGCGCTTCTCGTTGCTCAGCTTTTTGTGCCAGATATTGAGAATAATTGCCTAGGTAGGTTCTGGAAACACCTCGCTCTGTCTCCACAATTTGGGTACAAAGTCGATCCAAAAACTCGCGGTCGTGGGAGACGATCACCATAGGGATCGTCAAGCTCTTGAGGTAGTTTTCCAGCCACTCGATGGTCTCCAAATCCAGGTGGTTGGTGGGCTCGTCCAGCAACAGCAAATCCGGCTCCTGTAGCAGAATCTTGCCCAAGGCGATGCGCATCTGCCAGCCGCCGCTGAAGGCGCTCACCAGGCGATCCCCATCCTGCGGCTCAAATCCCATTTCCGGCAAGATTTTGTCGATGCGGGCCGCCAGTTCATAGCCGTGTAGGCTCTCAAATTGCCGCTGCAGGCGATCCAGACGGCGCAGAAGGGACTCTAAGGTGTCGGGATCCGCCTGTTCCATCTGCCCGGTGACCTGGGCCATCTCCGACTGGATGCGGCTTTCTTCCCGAAAGACCGTCCACAGCTCCTCTCGCACCGTTCGGGCGGGATCCACCTCAAACTCCTGGCTGAGATAGACGATGCGCAGGTTGGCAGGGCGGATCACCTCGCCGCTGGTCGGGTCTTCTTGCCCACAAATGATCTTGAGCTGGGTGGTTTTGCCAGCCCCATTCACGCCCACCAAGCCGATGCGATCCCCGGGCTTGACCTCCCAGGTCACGTCCTTGAGCACCTCGCCGGTGGGGTAGATCTTGCTGATGTGTTCCAGTCGCAGCATGGGGTTCCTCGGTTCTGGGGGCCGACGGGGGAAATGTGGCGTTTTCTTTACATGCCTCACTCATCTTAGGCAGTCTTGGGATCCGCGTCCACGGGCCCTGGGCGGTTCCCGCTTCGTTTTTTCATCTTTTCATCTCGTCTTCTCCACTCGA
>NZ_JANSJI010000039.1:0-2523 GCF_047462475.1 Synechococcus sp. H55.11 | reverse complement strand
GCAGAAGTGCCGCAAGAATCCTCTTAACTCTTGCCTAATGCCTCTGAGCACCTGGCATCCTATTTGGGGTGCCATTTTTCGAGTTGGCCCATGAAACCCGGGATCCTGATCTCAGCAGCAGCCAACCAAGAAGCCGCCTTGCTCGAGCTGCTCACACAGCAGCGCGCCCTGGTCTCGCGGTTTTGCTGGATTGTCGAGGGATCCCTAGCCGCCCATTTGACCCAACACCCCAGGCTGACGGTCAAAACCGTTGCCTCTAGGGCAGAATGGCATGCTCAACTTTTTGAGGATAGTACCCAAGCCGTCATTGCCCTCTGGGATCCGACAGCAGATCCGGCCGGGTTGGCAAAGTTGGTTCAAAATTGCCAAGAAGCAAATCTTCCGCTGGCGCTGAATGTGCCCACTGCCCGAGCGCTGCTGCTCTCGTTGGTGGAGCAACGCCTGGGCTATTTGATCTTCAACCCCATTGCTGGCCAAGGGGATGAAACCCAACAACTGGCCCTGGTGCGGCAACGCCTATCCGCTGGGATCCGCCTGCAGGTGTTGCTGACCGAGCCGGAGCGCGATGCCAAAAGCCTGGCAGAAGAAGCCCTGGCCGCCCGTCCCGATCTGATCATCGCTTCCGGTGGCGATGGCACGGTTTCAGCCGTGGCCGGGGTACTGTTTGGCTCCGGCATTCCCCTGGGGGTGATCCCGCGCGGTACGGCCAATGCTTTTGCTGCAGCCCTGGGGATCCCAACTGATTTGGAAAGGGCTTGCGATCTAATCTTGGCCGGATCGACACGGGTGATGGATGCCGCTCGCTGCAATGGGCAGCCGATGATCCTGCTGGCCGGGATCGGGTTTGAAGCGGAAACGGTCGAACGCGCTAGCCGCGAATTGAAAAGTCGCTTGGGATCGCTAGCCTACTTGCTGGCGGGGTTACAACAACTGGCGAACCAGCAACCCTTTCAAGTGACGCTCCAAGTGGATGGAGCCGAGCTGCAGCACTTGCAAGCCACTGCCCTGACCATTGCCAATGCTGCACCGGCCACCTCTGTGCTTGCCCAGGGCCGTGGGCGCGTCAATCCGACGGATGGGCAACTGGATGTGACGGTGGTGCGCGGCCAAGATGACCCCAATTCAGGCAGGCTGTCCCAGGCGTTGGCGCGACGGGTGCAACCGCTCGGGGATATGGTGCATCTGCTGGGGGCCTCTCTGGCCAAGCAGGTGCCGCAACTGAAAGGGATCCTCACCTTCAAAGCTTCCCGCATCCGGGTTGAGGCAACCCCACCCCAAAAGGTGGTCGTCGATGGAGAAGTGGTGGGCACAACCCCCGTCCAGATCGAGGTGATCCCAGGGGGGCTGACCGTGATCGCGCCGCCTGTGCGGCGGCCTAACTTCGCCGAAAAGCTCGCCATCTTCTGGGTGAGACGGGTTTCTCCGAGCCTGACCCTGCTGAGCACAACCGTTGGCCTGGGCGGGATCCTCGGCTCGGCTCTGGCCCTTTGGGGACTGACTCTGGCTTTGCAAGGACTGGCGCCCTCCAGTCAAGCCATCGATGTATGGATTTTGCAGTGGCTGCGCCGGGCCAGCCCTTGGCCAGATCCCTTGGCTTGGGTGGGGTGGGGGTTAGGGCATCCGATTGGGCTGGTGAGCTTGACCGCCTGTGGATGGGTTTTGCTCTGGCGCAGCCAACAAAGACGAACGGCTTGGGGGCTGTTGGTTGCAGCCTTAGGAGCTGCCGTGATCGCCGGGATCCTAAAGCCCACTTTTTCTCGGGCCCGCCCAGATCTTTGGGATCCCATTCTTGCAGAGACAGGCCACAGCTTTCCCAGTGGACAGGTCATCGCAGCAACGGCAATCTACGGTCTGTTGGGCTATCTGCTGGCAAGGTATTATCCTGCTCAGCGGCGCTGGATCGGGGGCGGCGTGCTGGGGATCCTACTCCTCATTGGTTTCAGCCGGGCCTACTTGGGGTTGAACTGGCCCAGCGATCTGCTGGCCGGATATAGCCTGGGGGCTTTGTGGTTCCTTTTTTGCATCACCTTTCTGCGGATTCAGCTAGAAACCGCAGGAGCCCCGCCCCGTAGGGTCAGGGTCGGGAGAAATGCGGATGACGTATGATTGCAACATGACCCAAGTTTTAACTATCTCCTGCAAGCTCAAGGTATCTGCTTCGCAAGCCGTGAAGCTAGAGGCAACCTTGTCGGCTTTTGCACAAGCACTCAACTGGGTCAACCAAAACACACCAGAGAAGGTGGTCAACCCAGTCAAGCTTCAATCGCTCTGCTACCGCGCAATTCGTACCCGCTTTGGGCTATCCAGCAACCTGGCACAACAGGTGTGCAGAAGGTTGGCCGCTGCCCGCAAGGTTGCCCAGCAAAAAAATCGTCCGGTCAAAGCGTTCAAGGCTGGCTTCGTTACCTACGATGCCCGCATCTTCTCTTTCCGCGAGAAGGACTGGACGGTGTCGCTGACCACCGTTGAGGGACGCGAACGCTTTGAGCTGGATATAGGTAACTACCAGCGCGGCATGCTGGC
>NZ_JANSJI010000038.1:5815-9558 GCF_047462475.1 Synechococcus sp. H55.11 | reverse complement strand
GGGTAGATAGGTGGAGATGGGCAGATTCTGCTTCTCCCACAGGTCCTGCACGTTAGAGTTGAATTGCTGGCTGACGTCCACTTCACCGGCGGCCAGGGCCGTTGAACCGGCTGCGTTGTCCTTGAAGATTACGTGCGCCAGGTACTTGGGCATCGGCAACTTGCCCCACATGCTGGGGTCTTGGCCCCAGTAATTGTCGTTGCGGACCAATACAACCTTAGTATCGTCGGCAAAGAATTTGCCATAGGGACCGGAATATACGACATCTTCCGCAGGATCGGCTAACAGTTTGGTAGGATCACCACCACTACGCTCTTCCAGCTTCTGCGTCCAGGCTTTCTGGATGACGTAGTACGTGCTCAGGTATGCCTGGACGATCAAAGGATTGACAGCCCGTCCGTTTGCATCGAGCTTTGCCTTGATCACAACAGTTTGTGGATCAACTGCTTCGATGGTCTCGATGTAATCCCTATTCGCAGCAGCAACCGCGGTTTCGTACTTCACATGCGTGGCCCAGGTGTAGGCGACATCTTCGGCAGTCACCGGCGTGCCGTCGCTCCAGCGGGCAGCCGATTTGATCTTGAAGGTGATTTCGGTGCGATCTGCGTTCCATGTCCAGTCGCCATCAGCCAGCAATGGATATTGCTTACCGTCTAACATGTTATACAAATACGGCGTCTCGAACATGGTCACGCGAGCGCTGTCTTGTAGCGCAATCACCATGCCGTTGTTGTTGTTATTGGAATAGGGATTCCAACCGACGACCGGTCCCCACTGTAAGCCATTGAAATAGAGCGTTTCCTTACGTGGCAATGCATCAGCGCTTATCGGGGCTGCAACCTGTGTCGGTGCAGACGCTTCGGTCAGCGCAGTTGGAGCCTGCGCTGGCTGCACCGTAGTCGGTTGCCCCACCGGTGCAGGAGATGGGCCACAAGCGGTTAGTATCACGCTCACCATGAAAACAATCAAAAGACTGAAGCGGTGTTTCATAGGTACCTCCACGAAAAAACGTCTGGGATCCAAAACATGGAAATAAATCGATAAGGTACAACATTTACTCCTGGTAGTCCTGGCCTGGTTCACCTCCTTGTTTTTTATCTTGCGTTCCGAATCCTTAATGAGTCTTGGGATGAGTGCTACGTCGCAGCGCTGCTCCACAAGACATACGAACAATCAACCTGGTAGGTAGGACAATATGCTGAACACTAACTTTCGCCGCCTGGGTTGTACAGGTCTCTAACTGTTCAATTAGCGTAGCAGCAGCCAGAAAGCCGATCTGCTCAATTGGATGATGTACCGTAGTCAGAGGCGGATCAATCGTTGTCGCTACCGGCAAGTTATCAAATCCCACTACGGCAATATCATCAGGAACCTTCAACCCCGCCGCCTGGATTGCTTTTATCGCGCCGACAGCCATGCTGTCATTGGCAGCAAACACGGCATCAGGCCGAGGGGTAACCTGCAATAGGCGTTGCATAGCGTACTTTCCGCTGGCTTCTGACCAATCGCCCCCCTGAATATATTCCGGATGCGGCTCGATACCCGCCTCGCGCAGCGCACACAGATAGCCTTCCAGGCGATCATAGGCGCCGACCAGGCTCATTAAACCGGTAATAGTGGCAATCTTCGAGTAGCCAAGCTTCAACAGATGCTGCGTAGCCAGGATAGCGCCTTTGAGGTTATCAACATTCACCGAAGAAATATCTGTGCGACCAGGAATTCGACCGATCATGACAAGCGGCAGTCGTTTGGCCAACAAATGCTGCACGAACGGGTCATCCATCAACGGTGGTGCCAGAAGCAGACCATCTATGTGTCGAGCGTGAATTAACCATTGATAGGTGTCGTCTTCTTGTCGTAGCACCAGTGATAGCATCAAATAATACCCACGCTCATCACATGCCTTTGCACACCCCTGAATCAATACTGAAAAATACGGATCGGTAAAAATCGTGCTGAGTGGATGAGGTATGACCAGACCGATGACTCGACTGCGACGACCAGCTAATGCGCGTGCTGCAAGATTAGGCTGAAAATCGTGCTCTTTAATGATTTGCCATACTCGCTCTCGCATTTCTGGACTCACATGTGGATCGTGGTTAATCACCCGAGAGACTGTCGAGCGTGAACAACCGGCAAGGCGCGCAATTTCTTCTAGTGTCATCTGTATCTCCATTTGGTAGAAACGAATTGCGAGTACATCAGCACTGTATGCTTGTTGTGTTGTTTGTTGGTAAATACCCACAAAATGCTGATCATCTTGCTCAGTACTTGATAGGCCAATACTTTGGAACACAGTTCTTGGCTTCTGTGCGACTGCCGGTGCGGAAATAACATGTAGTAACGAGGCAATTTGGCAATCGTCCAGATTTGATCAACTCTGTGACTGTATCTAACGTACAGGGATAGTCTCGAATACTGGTCAGCGTGTTGTAAGGAATGCAGAAATTGTCCACAGCACCGACCAGGGTACATGCCTAAAGGCAGTTTGGGCAGGGATCGAGCGCCATGGATGGTTCGGCACGTTAGACTGCCCAGATGCAAGCGGAAGGTAACATGCAGGCGTTTGGCAGAGGCAATGTTTACTGTCTGGCTACTGTTGTCTGAGGATACCAACAGGCAACAAAGTCTACTTCGGCGCCTTACATCAGATGATAGGGGATACTTTCGATATAACGGTGTTGGAAGAACTTGCTTACCTAGCCGATGGTGTCGCAGGCTCAGAGCGCTAAGTGCGTGTAACTTAATACCACTCTCAGGACTTGACCATGTAAGGGGAGATGAAAAGTCAGGAGTTAGGCTGTTAACCCATCCACAACTCCCAACAATACCGCTCCTCGTTGAGTACCGGGTCATGACATACCAGCTATCTTGCGGATGAAGATATTGTCTTAGTAGAGCTTCAGTACATCCTGCATATACTGGTTGATCATCATTGACTGGGTTATCCACAGTATCCCCCTTTGGATACGAATCTACGCTTCTCTGGCATGCATGTACACCAGCTCAGTTGAGTTTCCAGGAGCAGATGGAATGAAGCTGCTCACGATAAGTACTGCTCCACCTCTCTGGTGCACACTGCCACCACATTGTGAGCCAACAACCGCTCTCCTGGCATTCACTGATTAGTCATACACACCAAGGTGCCGACCAGTATTACTTTATTCTTTCAGATATTTCTGCCGATAAAACACCTTTTCCTGTCGGTTACTAAACGGTTCTCGCATATAACGTGCAACGATGCCACTCTTCCTCAAACAACAGTCAACGTTGATGGCGCCTTGCATATTAGTCCTTATACCGGGCAGGTCTGATTATGACATTATTACCAGCGAGAGACCTACAACATTTCTTCTTGCGTATCCAGAACATGCAATTGATTCTGCGTATTTTTCAACGTTCAGCACCAAATCATGATTTTGTGGATACTTATCAGGTGTAATATCATTCATTAAAACATGGGAGCGCTCTCATCCCATTAGAACCGCCTGCTTCCTCTCGCGAGACTTTGCCCCACAAACATGGGAGCGCTCTCATCCCATTAGAACCGTCTGTTTCCTCCCGCGAGGCTTTGCCCCACAAACATGGGAGCGCTCTCATCCCATTAGAACCGCCTGCTTCCTCTCGCGAGACTTTGCCCCACAAACATGGGAGCGCTCTCATCCCATTAGAACCGCCTGTTTCCTCCCGCGAGACTTTGCCCCACAAACATGGGAGCGCTCTCATCCCATTAGAACCGCCTG
>NZ_JANSJI010000038.1:0-5715 GCF_047462475.1 Synechococcus sp. H55.11 | reverse complement strand
CTCCCGCGAGACTTTGCCCCACAAACATGGGAGCGCTCTCATCCCATTAGAACCGTCTGCTTCCTCTCGCGAGACTTGACTTAAGTATTTGGGAATATTCTAGTTGACCGAGAATATAGCATACCATTGTTGTCTTGTCAACACACATATGAACTCATTTCTTAACCAAGCATGTCTGATTAAACCGGCCGCAAGCGTTAATTGATGGGCAGCCATATCTTGACAGTTTATGTATGAGTGCACACAAAATGTTCTAGGAGCAACATAGTCACCGCACACTTCCATAATAACAATTGACTGGCTCGCCTCTCAGGTGCACAGTGATAATAGAGAGAAGGTAGTCAGTCATGGTTCTGCACTCCAACTAGGGTGACATGGGCATAATTAATGTCTACCAAATCATTCCTAATACTATGGGGTTATGAAGTGACTTCTAACTTTGAAGTCTGTCCAAGATTTTGAAACAATTTATATATAACCAACCTCAAAAACCGTCTGATCATACAGTTCGCATCACAATATTTTTTATCCAGTTTTAACCCCTAAACCTCAAAAATTTCCACAAAATTAATCTCTCAAGACCTTGTCAACCAGAATTACACAATGCATTCAATGAGATCATTTTAAAATTCATCAACCACCAAATCAAAATTGTTAATTCACAAGTATCCTTTATAAATCATTTAAAAATATTTCCAATAACGAACATTTTTATCAGAACAAGACAGTTAAGCATGTAATACGATGGGGTTCTGGCAAGTAGCTCTCTGTTTGCCTGCTAACAGTGGCAGAATAGATCGTGCCAGGAGCTGTGTTCGCTTCAGACCTGTGTGTACAGTAGAACCACCAAACTCAGACATGCGACCCCAGTTGGGTCACCAATGACAATCTGTGTCGCTGGGAAGAATTGGAACAGACCAACGACAACCCGGCTCTCAAGGGTTTGGCTTGCTATAGGCACGAACCACGTATAATAAAAGAACAAAGTCGCACAGCAGGAACAAAATATTAAGGAAACCACCTGTATTACTGATACGAATGATGTATACCTTCATCGATAACTGTAAACTTCTATTGAGAGGATGCCATGCAGATTGATATCCGACCGGTGACAACGTATGCCGAATATCGGGCGTGCGAACAGCTTCAGCAACTGGTATGGGGTGATGAGTTTGTGGTGCCGCTCAACTTACTGACCACCGTACAGCGGAACGGCGGGTTGGTGTTAGGGGCTTTCAAAGGTGACGAACTGGTCGGCTTCGTCTTTGGTTTTCTGGCGCGCACTGCCGACGGACGGTTAAAACACGCTTCACACATGGCAGCAGTCCACCCCGATCTGCGCGATGCCCGGATTGGCGAACAACTCAAACGGGCGCAACGCGAGTTTGTGCTGGCCCAAGACCTGGAGCTGATGACGTGGACGTTTGATCCACTGCTGGCCCGGAATGCCCATCTCAATCTGCACAAACTCGGCACTATCAGCCGTACCTACCTGCGGAATGTGTATGGGCCTGAGCCAGAACTCGTTGATGGCATCCTGCCCAGCGACCGTTTTCAGGTCGAGTGGTGGCTGGTACACTCGCCATTTGCCCGCCCATCAGCCGATCAGGTTGCCAGATCACCCTTGCTCAACCCAACACTAGATACGCCGGTGCAGATCACCCATGAACCGGTAGTGCGGCTGGCTATTCCTGCCGATTTTGCTGCTCTTCAGCAGCACGATCCAGCAATTGCCCAGGCCTGGCGTTATCATTTTCGGGCCTGGGCTGAAGCTGCCTTTGCCGCCGGGTATGTCGTTGTCGATTTTGTGCGTGCAGAGAACTACTATGTTCTGGTTTCGGCAGATGCTTAGACGAGCAACCCAAGTTACCAATCAGTACCGCATGCAACTAGTTTGACACATCCCGCCGGGGAACGTACAATCAAAAGGGCAGGCATACTGAACATTGTCATAGATCACGGACATGCCCGGCATGCGGCTTGCCGGCCCATACGGTTTGTCGTATATCATCTGCTGGCGCTTCATCACAGATTATCAATACCCCAGCATACGACGTACCGACCTATACGGTTTGTCGTCTATCGCAAGTGCACAGAACGCACATTGCTTGCTGTCAAATTGAGGAGGTCTAATGACCGTCAAGGAGTCACGCACTCGTACTCGCCGCACGGCGGCAAAAGCGAAACTCGATCTATCGGTGATCGGTGAAGGACGGCGACGGGTCATTATTGAAGCGGTTGAGCCAATCATTGATGGTGGTCGTTATCCGGTGAAGCGAATCATCGGTGATACGCTGGTGGTCAGTTGCGATCTGTTTGCCGATGGTCATGATGAACTGGCAGCAGTAGTACGCCATCGACCGGTCAGCGCTAAGACATGGCATGAAGCACCAATGCGCTTACTGGTCAATGATCGTTGGGAAGGTCAGTTTACCCTGAATAGCATCGGTCGGCATGAGTTTCAGGTTGTGGCCTGGATCGACCGTTTTGCGACCTGGGTGCATCAACTTGAGAAGCGGTTGGCTGCCGGGCAAGATGTGCGGGTCGATTTGCAGATCGGTGCCGCGCTGGTTGGTGAGGCTGCACGCAATGCCAGTGGCGCTGATGCTGCGGTGCTGCATGTCGCCGAAGCGGCCCTGATTGCCGGTGACGTTGATACAGCCTTTGCCGCTGAAATCCACTCCTTGATGGCTGTCCATTTGCCACGCCGATTTGCTACCGAGTCTGAGATTTACCCGATAACAGTCGAACGCGAACGAGCACGCTTTTCCGCCTGGTACGAGCTGTTTCCCCGCTCGGCGGCTGACGAGCCGGGTCGCCACGGCACGTTCCGCGATGTGATCAAGCGGCTGCCGTACATTGCCGAACTCGGTTTTGATGTGCTGTACCTGCCACCGATCCATCCGATTGGATATACCTTCCGCAAGGGCAAAAATAACAGCCTGAATGCCGGCCCCAACGATCCGGGCAGCCCATGGGCGATTGGGAATGCCGATGGCGGGCATATGAGCATTCATCCCGAATTGGGCACATTGGATGATTTTCGGGCGCTGGTGCGCGAAGCGCAGAAATACGGTATCGAAGTAGCACTTGACATCGCGTTCCAATGCTCACCCGATCATCCGTACGTGCGTGAGCATCCAGAGTGGTTCCGCGCTCGCCCAGACGGAACCATCCAGTATGCCGAGAATCCACCGAAAAAATATCAGGATATCTACCCGTTCGATTTTGAATCGGAAGACTGGCAGGGGCTATGGCAAGAGCTGCGCCGGGTCTTCGAGTTCTGGATCGAGCAGGGTGTGCGTATCTTTCGGGTGGATAACCCGCATACCAAGAGCTTTCGCTTCTGGGACTGGTGTCTGAACTCGCTGAAGAGTGCGCATCCCGACCTGATCTTTCTCTCGGAAGCGTTCACCCGGCCAAAGGTGATGTACCATCTGGCCAAGATTGGCTTTACGCAGAGCTATACCTATTACACCTGGCGCACTACCAAACACGAGTTGACCAGCTATCTGCAGGAATTGAATACCCGCCCGGTCAGTGATTTCTTCATTCCCAATTTCTGGCCGAATACGCCTGACATTCTGACCCCACAGTTTTACGCTGGTCAGCGCTCGGTGTTTATGACCCGCGCTGCGATGGCGGCGACGTTGA
This sequence comes from Synechococcus sp. H55.11, assembly GCF_047462475.1. Classification (NCBI taxonomy): domain Bacteria; kingdom Bacillati; phylum Cyanobacteriota; class Cyanophyceae; order Synechococcales; family Synechococcaceae; genus Synechococcus; species Synechococcus sp. H55.11. The sequence continues at coordinate 2,061 of NZ_JANSJI010000038.1, read as the reverse complement.
CGGCCAGTTGGGGTATGTACGGCCCGGTGTATGAATTGATGGAGCACACGCCGGTAGCCGGACGTGAAGAGTACATTAACAATGAGAAGTACGAAATCCGGCACTGGAATCTCGATGCACCGCACAGCCTGCGCGGCTATATCGGCCAGCTCAATCGGATTCGGCGTGAGCATCCGGCCCTTCACCGGAATGACACCCTGCGCTTCCACCGCGTAGACATCGATTTTCACGAGCACGAATGGTTGCTCGCGTATAGCAAGACATCACCGGACGGCAGCGACATCATTCTGGTGGTGGTCAACCTTGACCCCGAACGTACCCACAGTGGTTGGGTTCAGGTGCCGCTGAACGACTGGAACGTGAATGGCGTGTTCCAGGCCCACGATCTGTTGACGGACGCACGTTACACCTGGTCGGGAGAGTATAATTACGTGCAGCTCAGCCCGATGGCTCCCGTCCATATCTTTTGTATTCGCCGGCTCCGCCGTGACGAGCGCGGCTTTGAGTATTTCGCCTGATAGTTGTACGATGAGGGAGTGGCATGAACCGTGTACGCCCGGCCAAGACGCCGACTCTGTTAGCCGATGATCCGCTCTGGTACAAAGATGCGGTCATCTACGAATTGCACGTGCGCGCTTTTTGCGATAGCAATGGTGATGGTATCGGAGATTTTCCCGGTCTGACCAGCAAGCTCGACTATCTGCAAGATTTGGGCGTAACGGCAATCTGGCTGCTCCCCTTCTATCCCTCACCGCTGCGCGATGATGGCTACGATATAGCCGATTATACGAACATTCATCCCAATTACGGCACGCTGGCCGATTTTAAGGTGTTTATTCGCGAAGCCCATCGGCGTGGGCTGCGCGTCATCACCGAGCTTGTCTGTAACCACACCTCTGACCAGCACCCCTGGTTTCAACGTGCCCGGCGGGCTAAGCCCGGTACTTCAGCCCGCAACTTTTATGTCTGGTCGGATACACCCGACCGCTACAAGGACGCCCGGATCATCTTCAAAGATTTTGAGACCAGTAACTGGACGTGGGATCCAGTGGCGCAGGCGTACTACTGGCACCGCTTCTACAGCCATCAACCCGATCTCAACTTTGAAAATCCGGCTGTCCAGCGGGCTGTCTTCAAGGCGATGGAGTTCTGGCTCGATCTGGGAGTCGATGGCATGCGTCTCGATGCCATCCCCTACCTCTACGAAGCAGAGGGCACCAATTGCGAGAACCTGCCGGAAACCCACGCCTTTCTCAAACGCTTACGTAAGCATATGGACGAAAAGTACCAGGGGCGTATGTTTCTCGCCGAGGCCAATCAATGGCCAGAAGACGCGGTTGCCTATTTCGGGGATGGCGATGAGTGCCATATGGCCTTTCACTTCCCGGTGATGCCCCGCCTCTTTATGTCGGTTCACCTTGAGAATCGCTATCCGATCATTGATATTATGCGGCAAACGCCGCCAATACCCGACAATTGCCAGTGGGCAATCTTTCTGCGCAATCACGATGAACTGACCCTCGAAATGGTCACCGATGAAGAGCGCGACTATATGTACCGGGTCTACGCTCGCGATCCCCAGGCCCGGATTAATCTCGGCATTCGCCGACGACTGGCACCATTGCTCGGCAACCATCGCCGCAAGATCGAGTTAATGAACGGATTGCTCTTCTCGCTGCCCGGTACGCCGGTGATCTATTACGGTGATGAGATCGGGATGGGCGATAACATCTACCTCGGCGACCGCAACGGTGTGCGCACGCCGATGCAGTGGAGCGGTGATCGGAATGCCGGTTTTTCGCGGGCTAATCCTCAGCAACTCTATCTGCCGGTAATTACCGATCCGGAGTATCACTACGAGACGGTCAACGTCGAGACGCAAAGCGCCAATCAGCATTCATTGTTATGGTGGACGAAACGCCTGATTGCACTACGGAAGCGTTACGCCGCATTTGGCCGGGGCACGCTCGAATTTCTCTATCCCGAAAATCGTAAGGTGCTCTGTTTCCTGCGCAAAACCGAGGATCAGATTCTCCTGGCCGTTTTCAATCTGTCGCGGTT
>NZ_JANSJI010000037.1:0-9635 GCF_047462475.1 Synechococcus sp. H55.11 | reverse complement strand
TAGAGAGTCAGACTGAGGGATATAACTCCACCACTTAACTCAGCTACAGGATATCTCTATTGCAACTACTTTCAATAAATTAGGGGCATGGTAGGGGTTTTCTTTGATAAAGAGTTGCATCAAGCTGGGAAGGTCTGGTAAAGTGCTTACCCAAATGGCAATTGCTAAAGATTTGCAGTTAAGCCTTCTCAGGAGAACGGGTCGCGGAGTGGCAAGCATGACATGGCAACAGGTACAGGCGGGCGTGTGGTGTCGGCAGTTGGGGCAACTGGCGCCCCAGTGGTGGCTGGGGTGGAGCCCTGAGCAGGGCTTCCAGCTCTACCGCCAAGAGTCCCTGCCTTCTCTCTCTGCTTTGCGGATGCGCTACCAGGAGCAGGATGGCTGGCTGGATGTGTTTTTGGGAGAAGCCGAGCAACATCCCCAGCGGCGGCGCAGTCTCCTCGATGCAACGGCGCGGGTGGCTTTGCACTACTTGCCGGAAGATCTGGCTCAGATTCGGTCCCTGAAGTGTCCTCACGAGCGCATTCCTCTGGAGCTTTGGCAACGGCTAACCCAGCAACGGAGTTGAGGACTACCCAATGCTATTTTGCTCTCCGCTTGGCCAGGCTTAAGCTGGGAAGGGAAGCGTAGCGGCTGAAGCCATGACCGTTTCTGAGCGCCAACCCAAGCAACCCTTTGAGCAGCAAGCCAGTGGGCTGACTTCTCGCCGCCTTTTGAAGGGATCCATCATCGGCGCCGGGCAGGTGGGCATGGCCTGTGCCTACTCGATGGTGATCCAGAACACCCTCGATGAGCTGGTTCTTCACGACATCGACCGCGCCAAGCTGGAAGGGGAAGTGATGGATCTGGTGCACGGGATCCCTTTTGTGGAGCCGACGCGGATCTGGGCGGGAGAGCTGGCCGATTGCGCCGGCTCAGACGTCGTGATTGTGACGGCGGGAGCCAAGCAGCGGCCTGGCGAAACCCGTTTGGATCTGGTTCACCGCAACGTTGAGATTTTCAAAAGCCTGATCCCGGCCCTGATGGAGCATTGCCCCAGCGCCATTTTCCTGGTGGTGAGCAACCCCGTCGATATCATGACCTATGTTTCCCTGAAGGTGTCGGGGCTGCCGGCGGGGCAGGTGTTGGGATCGGGCACGGTGTTGGATACGGCCCGCTTCCGCTATCTTTTGGCCCGGCGGCTGGGGGTGGATCCGCGCAGCCTGCACGCCTACATTATCGGCGAACACGGAGATAGCGAGGTGGCCGTCTGGAGCAAGGTGAACATTGCCGGCACGCCGATTGGCCAGCTCTCGCCGGAGTGGGATCCCGCCCAGTTGGGGGATATTTTCGAGCAGGTGCGCAATGCCGCCTATGAGATCATCCGCCGCAAAGGGGCCACCAGCTATGCCATTGGTCTGGGGGTGACGCAAATTGTCCAGGCCCTGGTACGGGATCAGCGGCGCGTTTTAACCGTGAGCAGCCTCACCCAGGGGGAGTATGGTCTGCCGGAGGTCTGCCTCAGTTTGCCGAGAGTGGTCGGTCGGCAGGGGGTGGAGCGCACGCTGGCCATGTCCCTCACCGAGAGCGAGCAACAGCAACTGCACCGCTCGGCCCAGATCCTGCGGCAAGTCATCGACAGCATCCGGTGGTAGCCTAGAGCTCCTCTACCTTTCCATCCCAACTGGGGGATCTTTTGGGATCCCTTGGGGGGAGGGCTGAAGCTAGCGGCAGGAGGTGGTCTATGGAAACAGACGTGCAACGGGCACAGCAGGTAACCCAACCTGAGAAGGACTCCCCCGCTTGGGCAGGGATCCCGCTGCAGAAAGGTCTTGGCCAGCGGCTGCGGCAACACGTCAACCCCCTACAGGCGCAATACCAACAGCCCACCCCCCCGCCCCACTGGGAACGGGTGTACCGGCGGCTGGGGCAACCCTTTCATTTGGATATCGGCAGCGGGAGCGGACGCTTTTTGCTGCGCATCGCCCAGGAGCAGCCCGACTGGAACTTTTTGGGCGTGGAGATTCGACAGCCGCTGGTGGAGCGGGCCAATGCTTGGCGGGACGAGCTGGGGCTGGATAACGTCCATTTCCTCTTTGCCAACATCAACGTCTCGCTGCGGCATCTATTTGCCCCGGGGGATCTCAGCCGAGTCACCATCCAATTTCCGGATCCCTGGTTTAAAAAGCGCCATCACAAACGGCGGATCGTCCAACCGCAACTGGTGGCGGATCTGGCCCTGCTGCTGCAACCGGGCAGCCCCGTCTTCCTGCAGTCGGACGTGCGGGAAGTGGCCGAGGAAATGGCAGCTCGATTTTTAGACCATCCGCAGTTTTGGGATCCCTGCCAGGGGCCCATCGATGACAACCCCTTCGGTATTCCTACCGAGCGGGAGTGGCAGTGTCTGCAGTTGGGGCTGCCCATCTACCGTTATTGGCTAGAGCGCCGCTGACCCCTTCATCCTGCCGAAGCCAATAGAAGCTAGGATATAACCCGCTGGAGTTGCCTCTGTTGCTGTCATGTCTCCCTCTGACGCCACGGCCTCGGTCGATCCCCATTGGCTTTCTGTTCGCCGTGGGATCCTCAACCTGCTGAGCCTATTGGCCCTTTTGATTGTCGGGCTTTCGCTTTCCAGCAGTTGGTTTCAGCCGCCGCCCCAAACGCGGTTGGATCTGTTGCAAACCCATCTCGCCCTGCAGGCTGCCCGCACCCTCGACGATCCCCGCTATCAGGATCTGGCGCGGGCTTTGCTGGGGCAGAACGTTTTCGAGCTGGCCCACAATCGCTACCGGCAGGTGGCCGACAACTACGCCGAACGCCTGCAGCGCCTCAAACGGATGGCACGGCTGGAAAGGGCGACTCCCTCGGAGGCGGGCAGATCCGAATTGGCCAGCCTCTCGGATGCGGTGGGGCCGGCCTCAACTCCAGAAGAAGTGGATCCCGTTCTGCTGGCTTCTGTCCAGGAGCTGCAGGCGGAGCTGGACGCCCTGCGGCTGCGCCTGGGCCTGCTCTCCGCCTACCAGGAGGATCTGGAGGCAGCCCAGCAGCAGTGGCAGCAGGTGATCGATCCAGAACGTCCCTTGGAGCTGGAATCCCGCCAAAAAGGGGTGGCGCGGCTCTTGCAAGGGCTGTGGGGAACGCCACGGCGCATCTTGCCGGAGGCCGAGGTGCAGATCCGCAACCACCTGGACGGCTGGTTTGAGGCAGTGGCCCTGCAGCAGCTCTACCGGCTGCAACAGCGCAGCGACAGCCTCAATGCCCTCAACCAGGAGCAGGAAAAATTGGCCTTGGCAGCTCTGTTCCGGCTGGCAGTGGTGGGCGGGATCCCGATGCTGGGGGCGCTGCTGGGGCTAATCCTCCTGTTGGGTTGGCTGGGCTGGAGCTTCTGGCGCCAACGTCCGCTCCTCGGCCCGCCGTGGGAGGTGCCTTGGCCGGGGATCGGAGCGCAGGCGGTGCTGACCGGTTGGTTTTTGGGGTTCATTCTCCTCAATACCTTGGTGCCTCGCCTTTACATGGTTCTGCTCGGCTTGGGGGCACAACAGCTCAGCCCTTGGCATCAGGCGGTGGCCTTGTTTCTCACCTACAACGCCGGCGCTCTGCTGGGGGCGGCGCTGTTGTACCGGCTTCTTCGGATCTATCCCGGTTGGCAGAAGGCGTTGCAGGTGCGGCTGTGGGGCCCTTGGCCGCTCTGGGGCCTATGCGGCTACTGGGTGGCCCTACCTTTGGTGGTGCTGGCAGCGGCGCTGTCGCAGTTGCTGCTGCCCCAGGCAGGGGGCGGGAACCCCATCTTGCCCCTGCTGCTGGACAGCCACGGCTGGGGGGCGCGCTTGCTGTTTTTGGCCGTGGTGTCTGTCTGTGCCCCCGTTTTTGAGGAGGTGCTGTTCCGGGGCTTTTGGCTGCCTACGCTGAGCCGCTACTTGCCGATGGGGGCTGCCATCTTGCTCAGCGCCTTCACCTTTGCCCTTGCCCACCTCAACCTTTCCGATCTGCTGCCGCTGACCATGCTGGGGGTGGTGCTGGGGGTGGTGTACAGCCACAGCCGCAACCTGCTGGCCCCCATCCTGCTGCACAGCCTCTGGAATACGGGATCCCTGGTCACGCTGCTGGTGCTGGGGGGCGCTTCCTGAGCGGAGTTTGGCCTACTTTTTCTTGCCAAAGAGGCGGCTCCAGAAGCCGCCGTTGTCTTCTTTGCGCGGCGGTGGCACGATTTTCTGGGCTTGGGACGTCTGGCGGCTGGCGGCAGGGACGGGAACCGGCTGCTGGGTGGTGACCTGCTGCAACCAGCGGCGCACCTCCGCCATCAACTCGGCGTTGCCCGGCTCAAGGCGGCTGGCCTGCAGGAAGTCGGCCTTGGCCATGCCGGCGTTGCCCTGCTTGAGGTGGGCGATACCCCGGTGCAGATAGTAGCGGGCCACGTTGGGCTGGGCGCTGATGGCGAAGTTCAGATACTGCACCGCATCCCGGTATTGCTTGCGCTCGATCATGTCCAGCGCCTGCAGGAAGCGAGTCTCAGCGGGGCTGAGTTGCGGAGTTGGGGGCGGGGTGGGCGGGGCAGTAGGAGACGGAACGGGGGAGCTGGCCGGGATCCCACCCAAGGTGGTGCGGCTGGGGGAAGGGGTTGGGATCCCAGTCAGGGTGGTGGTTCTGGCGGCAGGGGCGGGGATCCCTTTGTAGCCGGCTTTGAGCAGCAGGTAGGCCAGGTTCAGCTCGCTCAGTTGCTCGGTTTTCTCCAGCAGCGTGGTCATAGAGCTGTATTGCTCTTTGGCCAGCTTCTCCACCCGCCGGACGTATTCTTCCTGCCAATCAGAGCGCTCGGCCAGGTCTTTGACGGCTTCTCCAGTGGGCCACAGATCGGGGGGCGGCGACTCCAGCAGGCGTTGAACGCGCAGCTTGAGCACAGTCTCGTATTCTGACCGTTCCCGCTCCTTGGTCAGCACTTCGTTGGCCGGGCTGACCAGCTTGGCAAAGAGGACGTTGGCCCGCTCTGCCCCTTCCAGATCCCCGACAAAGCGATCCGGGTGCAGGGCCTTGGCCGCCTGCAAGTAGCCGCGCCGGATCCCCTTGGAGTCGGCGGTGAGGGGTACGCCCAAGATGGCGAAATGGTCCGTCTCGTAGCGGGCTAGTCCTCGGCTGAGGCGGGGGACATCAGAGTTGGATCCCATAGTTGCCACTTCTCCAAGATGCGTTGCAAAGTTCCGTTCTCGGTCAGGATTGCGATTGCCCCATCCACGGCTTCCTTCAGAGAAGGATGCTGCGAGGATACCACGCCCACCAGAGGAATCGGGAACAGAGGCGGCCCCGCCAGGCGCAGCCGGGATCCTGCCTGGCGCAGGCTCAGGGCGGCAACGGGCTGATCGACGAGTACGGCATCCAACTGGCCGGCCTGGAGCTGAGCAAACAGGCGCTCCGGGTTGCTGGTGGCAAAAAGACGAATGGCGTTGCCCCGCCTCTCGTTGTACGCCTCCAACAGAGCTGCTCCCGTACTGTTCACTACAATGCCCACTTTGCGGCCAAATAATTGCGACAGCGCCTCAATGGGAGTTTCCCCTGGCCCCGGATCCCGTACCACCAAGCGCTGGGGGCTGAGGTAGTAGGGCCGGGTGGCGAGAAATTGCTGCGGATCCAAGCCCAAAGCTTCCCGCGCCCCCCAGATGAGATCCACCTCATCTGCCTGCAAAGCCGCCAACTGCTGACTCCAAGCCACGTAGACGGGCTCCACCTGCACCTGCAGCGTCTGGGCAAGCGCCTCGAGGATATCCCACTCAAAGCCGGCGTAGGTTTGCCGCTCTAGGTCGGTGTAGAGGTAAGCCGGGCCCAGGCTGGGATCCAGGCCAACCCGGATGCGCCCCCGCGCCTGAATTTCGGCCCAACGGGAATCGGGGGGCTGGGCTCGCTCGCCGGCAGGAGCGGGCAGGGCCGGTTTTTGGGCAGGCTGAGGGTAGGCCGGGATCCCCAAGAGAAGCGCCAGGCCAAACCCTGCCGCCCAACAACAACGCCGGAGTGTTTTCCCGGCCAAGCTATCTCTCTGACCTTGGGAAGGAGCCATAAGGGCCTGTGCGTAAAGCTTACCCAATTTTTGCCTGAACTTTACCTCATCTTTATCTTTGGCCGTTTCGCTCTCGAGGCCGCCGCATGGGGAAGGAGACCGGCAGGGGGCTGACCTGGGCCAGTTCTTCCTGAAGAGCAGCGTGTAACCAGCCGTTGCTGGCCAGCAGGCGGCCACTGTACACATCCACCGGGCTGCCATCGTAGGCAGTGACCTTGCCGCCGGCCTCTCGCACCAAGACAATCCCGGCGGCAATGTCCCAGGGGGAGAGACCTCGCTCCCAATAGCCATCCAACTGGCCAGTGGCCACGTAGGCCAAGTCCAGGGCAGCCGATCCGCCCCGGCGCACTCCCTGGGTGAGGTGGGTGAAGTGGCAGAACTCAGCGTAGTTGTTGTCCGGGGTTTCGCGCCGGTCATAGGCAAAGCCGGTTACCAAGAGGCTGCGGGAGAGTTCGGTAGTAGAGGAGACGCGGATGGGCTGGCGGTTGTGGGTGGCTCCCATCCCCTGCACGGCGCGAAAGAGATCCCCGCGAAAGATGTCGCAGACCACTCCTAGCACCGGCTCCCGCCCCTCCAGCAGACCAATAGAAACGGCAGCAAAGGGATAGCCGTGGGCAAAGTTGGTGGTGCCATCGAGGGGATCGATCATCCAGGCGTAGGTGCCCTGCGGGGATCCCTGCTGGCCGGATTCTTCCGTCAAGATCCCGTCTTCGGGGAAGTGCCGCCTCAAGATTTTTATGATCAGCTCCTCGGAAGCGCGATCCGCTGTCGTCACCAGGTCGCCCGGGCGTTTCTCCTCAATGGCAAGGTTGCCCCCCACGTAACTGCGCAGCAAAGCCCCTGCCTCCAGAGCCGCCTCTGTGGCCACATCCAACCGACGCAACAGGGCCTCCGTCACACCCACACCTCAAGGCTACAAACCTGCTACCCAGAATAGCCCGCCCGCGGCCAAGGCTGTGGCTCCCAAGGGATCCGTTAAAACACGAGTAGCTTTGACTTGAACCCAAACCTAATTTTCTTTGGGAAACGGAGTATCTCCAAAGCCGCCTGTGGTGTATAGTAGGGTACATCAAGGCTTGTGGGTTTTCCGACAGCCTGCCGAGGCCGAGTTTTTTGGAAAGGGTAGGGTTTTGAGGAACTCTAAGGTTTAAGGGCTTAGACTTGAAGAGCTAGGCTGCCGGGCATGCGGTTGAGCGTCGAGGAGGAAACGCTGTTGCCACAGAGCTACGACGAGTTTTTGACCTCCATCACAGAGGTGGGCGGGGGGAGTTCTCTTTCCAGCCAAGGCTTTGACCTGCCGCTGGATCTGTTCGACCAAGTCCCTGAGCAGCCGTTGTCTCACCCGGAGTTTACCCTGTCCGTTTGCCATCCTGTGCGGCCCTGCAGCTACATCCTGCGGGAGAACATCTACACGGTTGGCCGGGATCCCTCCAACGCCATTCAGATCGTCAACCGGTTTGTCTCGCGTCGCCATGCTTACCTGGTGCGGGTGTCCACCCAGTCCAGCCGGACAGGGTTTACCTACTGCCTGATCGACGGCAACCGCAAGGGGCAGGCCAGTACCAATGGGGTGTTTGTCAACGGCACGCGGGTGGCTACCCACTACCTGAAGAGTGGGGATGTCATCTACTTTGGGCCGGAGATCCGTGCCTATTTCTTCGAGGTGGCTCGCATTCTCTCTCTGAACCCCTTTGACGCTGGCTCCGGCCTTGGCGAAGAGCTGCCGCTTCCCCACGATACAGGAGGCCAGCGCAACCGTTGACAGACCTGAGCCTGCATCGCTACATTAGTTAAGCTGGTTAAGCAATGTGAATTGGGGCATCGCCAAGCGGTAAGGCAGCGGGTTTTGGTCCCGCCATTCGGTGGTTCGAATCCATCTGCCCCAGCTCAAAGTCTGGCAAGTGCAGAGGCGCAGGTTGCTGGGATCTGTTGTAGGCCCGCAGCCGCGAATCTACACTGCAAGCGTTTTGATCGGGGGAACTGGGGAGTCGCTTTTGCCGACGGATGCCCTGTCTGGGCGCGACGGTCGGTGGAGAGAATGGCGACAGCTTGCAACCAAGGGTGAGGGATCCGGGGTGAGCCGTTCAGGTCGAGCCTTGATGGTGGTGGGAACTTCTTCCCATGTGGGCAAAACCCTTTTGGTAACGGCCCTCTGTCGCCTTCTCAAGAAAGCAGGAAAAAGGGTTGCCCCTTTCAAAGCTCAGAATATGTCCCTCAACGCCTATGTCACCGCCGAGGGCAAAGAGATCGCCTACGCGCAGGCTCTGCAAGCCTGGGCCGCCGGGATCCCGCCTGCGGTGGAGATGAACCCGATCCTGTTGAAGCCCCAGGGCAACCTGACTTCCCAGATCGTCTTGAATGGAGTGGCGGTGGGCACCTGCCGCGCCGGCGAGTATTACGAACGCTGGTTTGCGCCGGCCTGGCAAGCGGTCAAAGAAGCCCTGGCCCGCTTACAACAGCAGTACGACTGGATCGTTTGCGAGGGGGCAGGCAGCCCGGCGGAGGTGAACCTCAAGCATCGGGATTTGGCAAATATGCGGGTCGCCTTGCATTTGGGATCCCCCACTTGGCTGGTGGCGGACATCGACCGGGGTGGGGCGCTGGCCCATGTGGTGGGCACGCTGCAACTGCTGGAACCGGAAGAACGAGCCCTGATCCGCGGCATTGTTATCAACAAGTTTCGCGGCTCGCGGGAGCTGCTGCAGCCCGGCCTGGATTGGCTGGAGAGCTACACCGGGATCCCGGTGGTTGGGGTTCTGCCCTGGCTGGATTGGGTGCTGCCCCAGGAAGATTCGCTGGGCATCGAGGCCGGCCCCCAACTCTGGGAAAATCGCCGTCCCAGGCGGGAAGACTCCCTGGAAATCGCCGTGGTTCGCCTGCCCCAGGTGGCCAATTTCTCCGATTTCGACCCCTTGCTGGCCGAGCCCAGCGTCCATCTGCGCTGGATTCACCCCGGCCAAAGCCTGGGATCCCCCGATGTCGTCATCCTGCCCGGCAGCAAAACCACCCTCAAGGATCTGTTGGCATTGCAAAAGACCGGCCTGGCCGACCAACTGCGCCACTATTCCGGCCACATCGTCGGCATCTGCGGCGGACTGCAGATGTTGGGGGAAACCCTCGCCGATCCCGATGGCCTAGAGGGAGTTGCCGGCACCTACCCAGGGCTGGGCTTTCTCCCTCTGACCACTGTTTTGCACCCCACCAAAGTTACCCGGCAGGTGCAGACACAAAGCTGCTGGCCCGCTCCTGCTCCCGTCCAGGGGTACGAAATCCACCAGGGATCCACCCAGGCGGATCCCGCTGGCTGCCTGCCGATCTTCGACCAAGAGAACCTGGGCTGGCGGGATCCCACGGGCCGGATTTGGGGCAGCTATCTGCACGGCCTCTTCGACAATCACCGCTGGCGGCGACACTGGCTAAACGAGTTGCGCCGCCAAAAAGGCTGGGATCCCTTGCCGGAGCTGGAAGGCCACTATGCTCAGCAGCGGGAGCAATTGCTGGAGCGGCTGGCGGAGCGGTGGCGGCCCCACCTGGACTTGCGCCTGTTGCTGGAATAGCCCTCACCCCCGGCCCCTCTCCCAGCCCAAGCGCTCCGCGCCGCTCACGCGAC
>NZ_JANSJI010000036.1:0-9744 GCF_047462475.1 Synechococcus sp. H55.11 | reverse complement strand
GCGGTCAGCATGATTGGGAAAGCCTTGTCCTCTCTCGGTTTAGCTTAATCGGCGGGAAGCCCCGCACTGTATTTGTGAATTGTGTTTACTCAACGAAGATGAGTGCCGGGAGTCGTTCACTCAACGAGGATATCGCGAATCAAGGGCAAGCGAATGCTGATGTAGCGATTGAGCACCGAGGCATCGACACTGCTGAGGACATGTTTTCTCTGGCAGGCGCTCAGAAGCAGATTCACCAAGTCGTCATCGCGTTTTGTGAGCCAATCTGGCCTGCCAATCTCGCTGACCAAAGACCAAAACTGGCGTACCATTTCAGGAGTCATGGCATCCATTTTGTGGGGATAGGGGCTAGCTGCAAAAGAATGGTCTAGGCCATTGACCTGATTCTAGAAAAAAGACCTCACCTGTGAGAGCAATATTTCAGCTCCGTCACAACTTAGGATAAGATGTCATGCTTTCCCATAAACCTCAGTAAGTGCCGACCATCCTTGTTCAGAAAGCTTGAAGAAAACCAGAGGTTGCTAACCTTAGCCATAGCCATTTCAAGCCGGTCTAAAACATCTCCGCAGCGCCCTGCACCGCCATAGATGAGTAGCCTCCCCTTTGGAGCGGGAGAGGGGAGCGCAAAATTCGCAAGGTTTTCACCGCTACTTAGCATAACTATAGAAAAAATAACGATTCCCGTCAAAATCTGGTCATCACCCTATCGGCCTTAAGGTAAAAACTGCCCGCTCTCCTTCACCAGAAGAGGAAGAACCTTGACGAGCCTGGGTGCTAGCGTAAGGTGTACTGCAGCTCATAAGCCCCTTTTTCTCCTGGCCCATAGGTGTTGGCCCGCAGGGTATAGGTGCCGGTGCGGGGCAGAAAGGCAATCATCAGAGCATCGGTTCCGCCGCCTTGGTCGTCATCCCAAGCCACGACTTCTCCGCTGGGATCCAACAGTTGCAAAAAAGCATCGAAGTCGGCGCTGGTTAGGGAGGCGATCAGGATCTGGCCGGCGCGAGCGGCAATGGGATATTCGTCCATCCAACTGCCATCCTCGGGGTGCTGCAGGGATCCCTCCTGCAGACGGCCTGATGGAGTTTGCTGCCAATCGATCTGGGTGAGGACATAGGTCAGCCGGTAGTTGCCGGTGGATTCTGGCTCAAAGCTGGTGGCTCGCAGGGTGTAGGTGCCGCCCTCTGGCAGACGCACCGCCAACAAGGCATTTATATCTGGGCCGGAGTCATCGTCAAAGCCGATCACCCGTCCTTGGCCATCCACCAGCTCCAGGTAAGCATCGAAATCTTCGCTCTCCAGGGCCGCAATCAGGATCTGCCCCGGCTGAGATGTAATCGAAATCTCATCCCAAAAGCTGCCATCCTGAGGGTTGCTCAGATCTTCAGGGCTGAGGGTTCCCGCCAGGGTTCGGCCACCTCTCCACAGGGGAGAAGAAGCAAGGGAGGATCCCACCTGCGCGCTCCTCTCTTGCAGCAGATCCAACCACCGACAACTGCTGGACAGCCCCAGCGCCACCAGACTCAGGGCCAAACAGGATCCCCAGCGGCGGGGAAGTGCGAAAGAACGACACAAGCTCAACATCGACAAGACTCCCCGCCCCCATGAGCCAAAACCACGCCTCAATTTTATCCATTGGTTTGCCGGGGCGGGTGGGTAACTTCACAGGGAATCCCAAGCTTGTAAGACGGCTTCCAGGGCCAGCCGCCCGTGGCCAAGATGGGTTCCCCCCTGCAAATAGACGGTGTAGGGATCCCGCATCGGCCCGTCGGCAGAGAGCTCAGCACTGCTGCCCGCAACAAAAGTGCCTGCCGCCATCACCACCGGATCGGCATAGCCGGGCATCACTTCTGGGATCGGGGTGAGGTAGGAATCCACCGGCGAGCTGCTTTGAATGGCGCGGCAAAAAGCCTGCAACTTCTGCGGGGATCCCAGTTGAATGGCCTGAATGATGTCGGTGCGGGGCGCTTGTGGCAGAGGCGAGACCGGGTAGCCCAGATCGTGAAACACCTGGGCGGCCAGGTGGGCAATCTTGACCGCTTCGGCCACCATCTGCGGGGCCAAAAACAACCCTTGAAACAGGAGCCGGTTGAGATCGAAGGTGGCCCCGCCTTCCGAGCCGATCCCCGGCGCCGTCAGCCGGCAGGCAGCCTGCTCCACCAGCTCGGCCCGCCCCGCCACATAGCCCCCCGCTGGGACGAGGGTGCCGCCTGGATTTTTGATCAGGGATCCGGCGATCAGATCGGCGCCCACATGGGTTGGCTCTTGGGTTTCCACAAACTCGCCATAGCAATTGTCCACCAAGACCACCACCTCCGGGTTTTGTGCTTTGACGATCTGGATCATCTCGGCAATCTGGGCAATGGAGAAGCTGGGGCGCCAGTCGTAGCCGCAGGAGCGTTGGATGTGCACCAGGCGGGTTTGCGGTCTGAGAGCGGTTTTCAGAGCCTGCCAATCGACATCGCCCTTCCGCAGATCCAACTGGCGATAGGTAACGCCGAACTCCCGCAGGGATCCCCGCCCCGATCCCCGCAGGCCGATCACCTCCTCCAGAGTGTCGTAGGGGGGGCCGGTGATGGCCAACAGCTCATCCCCCGGGCGCAGCACCCCGAACAAAGCACAGGCAATGGCATGGGTGCCGGAGACCATCTGCAGCCGCACCAGCGCCGCCTCACAGCCCATGATCTGGGCAAACACCCGATCCAACACCTCTCGCCCCCGGTCGTCGTGGCCGTAGCCCGATACGCCGGCAAAGTGGTGGGATCCCACCTGCTGGTCGTGGAAGGCCCGCAACACCCGCGCCAGGTTCTCCCTGAGAACCTGGTCCATCGCCTGAAAGCGCTCCTGCAGAGCCGCTTCTGCTCTGTCCAACAGCGCCGCCGCCTGCAACGGGATCCCTTTGCCCACCGAGTTCACCCCACTTCTTGCCCACAAACCGGCCTTAACCCTAGCAGAACCGGCCACCAACCCAGAGGCCAAAAACAGCTTCTCAGACCTGCTACTTCTGGGAACGATGGCTTCACAGAAACTCTATCTTGATAAAAACCTTAATTTCAGTTAGCACTTCTTCATCTTCTCTGTCAGTTTCTGCCCCGGCCAGACAAAGCGTCCCCTGCCGCTGCGGCCCACACCAGGTTGTATAATGACCCAATAGAGGGATATTGACGGGAAGAATAGAGGGATATTCGGACTGGGGGAAGGTGCCGGTTCAGCAGCCGCTGCTTTTCTCGACTGCATGGGAGTTTCCTTGAACAACTCGGCTCCCTCTTTTAGGTATTGACAATAGCGAGCGTTGTTGGGAGAGTTTTACCCATCTATCCTTCACCTCTCCGATCCGCAGAGTCGAATTCAAGTGTTAGCAAAAGAAAGTATTTCAAGTTTCGCCGGCAAGATTGCTCTCTCCAGCCCTTTGCTTCATACCTTCTCCACCTAACTTAACTTAGGGTTCTGAATTCTAGGGATCCCTCTTTGCCCGAGCAATCGCACTGGTGTGCGAGCCATCAAGAGTTAAGACAGCCTAAATTTATTCTTAACTCCTGGTCGGGAACCCGAGGGGAGGTGTTAACTTAGACTTAACCCAAGAGGTTAGTGCCGCTTGCATGGCCCCTTTTCGCAAGTTGCCGGGCCGCGATCATGCCTGAGGTGGGGGCTGTTTTCTAGGGATCCTTTGCGAGGGTAAGGCGCTAACTTTAGGCGTAAACCGATACAACTGGGAGAGTCTCCATGACTAAGCTTGTGATCCAAGGGAAGAACGTCGAGATTACCGACGCCATCCGCAGCTACGTTCAAGAAAAAATTGAGCGTGCTGTCAGCCATTTTGCCCAGATCACCAGTGAGGTTGATGTCAATCTATCGGTAGCCCGCAACCCCCGTATCAGTGCCAGCCAATCTGCCGAAGTGACCGTCTACGCCAATGGCACCGTTATCCGGGCGGAAGAAAGCAGCGAAAATCTCTATGCCAGCATCGATCGTGTGGCCGACAAGCTGGCCCGCAAGCTGCGCAAATACAAAGAACGCAATGGCGTGCACCGCACCCGCCACGCCCCCAAAACCTCTTGGGCGGTGTCCCAGCAGCCTGTTACCGATCCGCTTAATACCGAACGGCAGCCGGAGTTGCCGGCTGAGGTGGTGCGCACCAAATACTTCGCCATGCCTCCCATGTCAGTTCAAGAAGCGCTGCACCAGTTGGAGCTGGTGGATCACGACTTCTATGTTTTCCGCAATATCGAAAACGGCGAGATCAACGTCATCTACGTCCGCAACCACGGCGGCTACGGCCTGATCCGCCCCCGCTAAAGCTTCGTGAAGATGCGCGGCGAACCTTTCTCCCAACTTGCTTCGCGGGGATCGAGCAACGCTTTCTATCTTTTGCTGCAGCTTACCGATTCTGCCCTGCCGATTGGTGCTTATTGCCACTCGTGGGGTTTGGAAACGGCGGTTCAGGCGGGTCAACTTCGGGATCGGGTCGGGGTGCAGCAGTATCTGCTGGGGGTTTTGCACATGAGCTTGGCCCCCATTGAGGGCAGAGCCTGTGCCCTGGCCCACCGTTTGGCGCAAGCGGGATCCCCGTCGGGAGTAGAGAAGCTGCAGCGGCAATTGCAAGCCACCCGTTGGGCGGCGGAGCCGCGGCAAGCCAGCTTGGATCTGGGGAAGCGTTTGACTCAACTGGCAGAACGCACCTGGGGAATCTCCGTCCCCCAAGCAGTGGGGGAGCCGTGGCATCATCCCTTGGCCTTCGGCTGGATCTGTGCTCAGGCAGGCATTGGGCTGGAAGATACCCTACGGGCCTTTTTGTTTGCCTCCCTCACCGGGTGGGTCTCGGCGGCGGTGCGCTTGGTGCCTTTGGGGCATAGCGAGGGGCAAAGTCTGCTGGCCCAATTGTATGAGCCGATTGAGACCGTGGTGCAGCAGGAGATCCTGCCGGTTGTCCGGCGGGATCCTGCTCTCAATTGGCCTGCCCTGAGCAGCTTCGCCCCCCTCAACGAGCGCGATTGCCAAGCCCACCAGCAGCTCTATTCCCGCCTTTTTCAGTCCTGAACGCTGCCCCCCTCTCCCTCTGGGAGAGGGGCTGGGGGTGAGGGCGGGGCACAGTTCAGCGGAGAGGCTCCCCAACGGCCAGCACCTGCTGCAGGAACTGATCCTGTTGCCGGCGCAAAACGCCCAGATCGGGACTGTGGTTGAGCAAGATGAAGTTGTGGCCATTGGGCAACTGCCCCATCAGCATCAGCCGCTCCGCAGCGGATCCCACCTGGGCAGTCGTACCTGGGGGCAAGGTGCGCGCCCTCAGGGTGCTGTGGCCGATGCCTGCTCTGGGCAGGATCCGAGTCGGATCCCCATCTGTGAGATCCAGCAGGTGTTCCCAGAGATGAGCTAGGGCGCGAGGGGAGAGGTACAGTGCTTGCCCTCCTTCTCCAAGGCGGATGTCTTGCTCAGCAGGGGCCATTTGGGGATCCAGGCGGGCAATGGGCTGAGCCACCAATCGCTGCCGCAGGTACTCCAGCAGGGCCGTTTTGCCCCCCAGCTCCGCCAACAGGGCTTCTGCCATGGCCCGGTCGTTGCTGCCGTTGAGGAGTTGCAGCAGGGATCCCAGGCGCAGCGAGGTGTAGACGGCCAGGCAATGGGCATCTGCAGGCCAATCCCTCAGGAGCGACACAGAGCCGCCAATGGCAACCGGATGGGGCTGTTGGGTACCGCTGAGAAGCTCTGCCAGACGCCGGGCGCCGGCCACAGGATCGGGCTGGCCCAGCAAACGGAAGGGGGGCACCACCTTCACATCCCCGTCGATCTGGCGAATCCCAAGGCTGTGTAAGTGACGGGCCAGCTCGGCCACATTTGCCTCTGTGAAATAGGGATCCCCGCTGCCCACGAGGATCAAATCTCCCGTCAGGCGGTGGCCTGACCGATGGCCTGTGGTGTAGAACCGGGTTTCAAAGCGATGCTCGTAGCCCCAAGTCTCCAGAGCCATCAAGCTGATGGCCAACTGATCCAAGGCCCCCACCGGCAAAGGCCGATCCAGCAGGTGCTCCGCCAACAGCTCCCCCTGCGGCGTCCACAGCAGGATCCCCTGTTGTGAGAGCGCTCCCCCTTGGGCCGCCAATCCCTGCAAAAAGCCGGACAAGACCCCCGCATAGGGAGAATCTTTCCACCCCGGCGATTGTGCGCGGGGCCACCAGGGGGGAAGGCCCGGAGTCCCACTGGGGGAAGGCAGGGGCGGTGGTGGGGTGGGGATGGGGGGAAAAGGATTCTGAGCCGATGTGGGCAACTCGGCACCTATGCGGTTGCTCCAGCAGGCCCCCAAAGCCAAAGCACCAACCAACGGGATCCCTGCCCAGAGGAGACGACCATGGGGAAGCAACCCCTGTGGGATAAGCGGCATGATGACCTCACCCAAGACACTTGCAAAAGACGACGGGCTGGCAAGACTTGACGCTACTCTAGTGCCATCCGAACCGCCTTGGCAAATCTTCGTTGCAGCCTAGATATCTTTAGTACTAAGAAATGTTAAGCTAAAAGCCTGGATCCCGAACCGAGGTGAGGCCCATGGAACCCCTTTACGCTGGCGGCAACTTCTCCAGTTCTTTTGTTAATCCCCCCATTTACTCCGCCATTGCCCTGCTTAGCTTTTTTGCTCTTATCTTCGGCATCATTTTCAAAGATAAGCTGGAATACCAGGTAGCCCTTTGGCAGCTCAACCGAGATAGCCAGGCAACAATTCGCTACCGGACTCCTGGGGTGATCCTCACCTACGGTCTCTGCTGTTTGTTTACCCTTGGTTTTGTGGTGGCGTGTTTGAACGTCTTTGGCCTGTCTCTGACTCTGGCCAGTTGGGTGGGTGGAATCCTGGTGCTGAGTACGGCAGGCTTGGTGTGGTGGCAGTTGGGATCCCTACTGGCCCTGTTGGCTATGGGGGGCTCCCAGGCCATTGATATCGACTCTTACGGGGCAGAGGCTGCTTGGGATGCCAAGACAGCAGCGCCCCCTGAAGGGGAATAGGCGCTAGCCTCTGTTCACCAGAGCCCCCATCTCAATCGCAAACCCAGTGCTCTTTCGCTTCTTCTCATGACTGCGGCCCTCCCTTCATCCTGGCGCTACGCCTACTACCCCGGCTGTGTGGCCCAGGGGGCTTGTCGCGAGCTGTACGACTCTACCAACCGGATCGCGCGGCATTTGGGCATCGAACTGGTGGAGCTGGAGGCAGCTTCCTGCTGTGGTTCCGGCACCTTCAAGGAAGAATCGGAGCTGCTGGAAGATACGGTGAATGCCCGCAACCTGGCTTTGGCAGAGGCATTGGGGTTGCCGATGCTCACCCACTGCAGCACTTGCCAGGGGGTGTTGGGCCGCGTGAATGAAAAGTTGAAAGCTGCGAAAACCGCGGATCCTGAGTACTTTCACCGGGTGCAAACCCTGTGCCAGCAAGGAAGCTGTGAGAGCTGCTACGAAGGCACCGGCGATGTGCGCCATTTGCTGTGGGTGCTGGTTCATGACTACGGCCTGGAGCGATTGGCCCGACAGGTGAAACGGCCTCTGTGGGGGCTGCGCTGCGCCGCCTTCTACGGGTGTTATCTGTTGCGGGCCTACGATATCTCCCGCTTTGACGTGGCGCGGGATCCCCGTTTGCTGGAAGATCTCTTCGAGCATTTGGGGGCCACCCCTGTTTGGTATCGCGGGCGCACCCAGTGTTGCGGTTGGCCCCTTTCCAGCTATGCCCCGCAGCAGTCTTTCTCGATGGCAGGCCGGCACCTCCTCGAAGCAATCGAGGCGGGAGCCGATTGTTTGGTGACTCCTTGTCCCCTGTGTCACCTCAATTTGGACTCGCGCCAGCCGGAGGTGGAGCAGGTGATCGGGCGCAAGCTGGGGATCCCGATCCTGCATGTGCCGCAATTGGTGGGCCTGGCCCTGGGGATCCCGGCGGAAAACCTGGGATTGAACCGCCATGTGGTGCGGGTGGAAAAAGCCCTGCAAAAAATAGGCCGCTAAACTCCAGGGGGGATCCCTGGGCAAACACAGGTGGGTTCTGCCTGGGAAGGATATGCTATTCTGCCCAGCAAGATACCCAGCCCTGTTCAAAAACCGCAAAGACCCTCGTAAGCTTAGATTCGGCATACTCCTGCTTGGCAGCTCCCTATGGTAGTCTCGGATCCCCTGGGCCTTGTCGTGCAAGAAGTGCAGCGGGGCGGGTACGCAGACCGAGTCAAAAAGCTGGTTTACTTTGCCTGCACCAGCACCTGGGAAGGCGATGTCGGCAAGTTGAGCCAAATAGACCTGAAGGCACTCCTGGAGCAGCTCTGCCGTGAGCACGCAACCCTTGATGCTCTGGGCCAGCGCTTTCGAGATGCCATCAGCCGCATCAACAAAAAAGCCGAGTATGCCCGCATCGCCAAGATGCTGCTGAGCAAGCTGCAGCCCCTCTATCAACAGCCGCAAGCAGATCCATCAGTTTGGGCTCAGCCCTCGCCTGTCTTGTCTTTGAAGTACGGGGGCTTGCAACTGCAAAAGCAAGACTACGATCCCTTCGAGTTGCGGGCAGGGGTGATGCGGCAAGCCAGCCCTTTGCGGGTCAAGCTGGTTCTGTTCACGGCTTTGTACCACAAAGTAGAGCCCACTCTGCAGGGGTTGGCGGCCCTACGGCGCTACAGCCTGGATGAGCTGCTCACAGCCCTTTATAGGGCCTGCAATTCCCCCCAAGAGCTGGAAACTCGGCTGAAGGAGGCGGTGCAACAGTCGCAGGAGCCTGATCAGGATGGCCAAGCCGCCAATGCCGTGCTGCAGATGCTGAAGCCTCTTTACGTTTCTGTGCCCCCAGAAACCGCCGCTGGTGGAGGGTTAGCTGCCGAGCCCGCCTCTGTCGCTCTCGATTGGCTCGATACAGAAGATGCTGTTGGCGCCCCCATGACTTGGGTCGAGGATGGGGAGGATCCCTCTATAGGGTCTCCGGCTTTTACAGCTCTGGCAACATCGCCCAACCCCTCTTCTGACCTCCGACAGGCGATCCCAGAGTCCTGCCGCCAACTGCTCCATCGCAGCGCCGGATCCCTGATGGTGGCCATCGAGAACACCCTGAGCGAGTTGGGCAATGCTCTGGACGAAGGACTACAGGATGAGGATCCCGCCCAATATCTGACGCTCAAACACCAGGTGTTGCGCGGCTTCTTGAGGGATGTCGAGGGATCCGCCGCAATGTTCAGGGGGATTTTGAAAAAGCTGGAGCAATCGGAGTGGCGCCTGGTGCAGCCCCTTCGCGGCGGCGGTGGAGAACACGCTCTGCCGGAAGTGCCTGGCGAGCTGGTGGATCCCTATGCTTCCCTGAGACAGGTGTTGGCCAGCAGCGAGCTAACTCGGCAAAAGCCGCAGCTAGAGCAGGAGGTGATGCGTCTGGTGCGGCGCAGCGTCAGCTCGGTTAAAGCGGCTATCGAACAGGCCCTGAGCGAGTTGGGCCAGGCGTTGGATGAGCAGTTCCCAACCTGTAGCCTGGAAGAAGCCTTGGTTCTCAAGTACCAGGCGTTGCGCGCCTTTTTGCAGGAAGTGGAGGAGATCTCTACGAAATTTGCTGCTCTGTTGGAACGTATGGAAGAGGCAGAGCGCCGTCTGTTCGGACTGGTTTGAGAGCCAACCCCCTGTTTGGGGATCCCGTCTAGCACTCATAGCCATCGCCTTCGAATTCCATACGCTGTCGCCAACGCGCCGCTCTAACTCCCCTCTCCCTTTGGGAGAGGGGCTGGGGGTGAGGGCTGGGAGAGGGGCTGGGGG
>NZ_JANSJI010000035.1:13959-40535 GCF_047462475.1 Synechococcus sp. H55.11 | reverse complement strand
CAGAAGAAGAGACAAAAGCTCTGCTGTCAAGCGGGTGAGGAAACCCCACCCGCCTGCGCGGTGGGGTAGTTCATAGTTTGATTGCCATTTGACAGTGACCAGAGGATTCAGTTTTGGACGGGCTCGCCCTGCTGAAGGCAGTTTTTCGTTTACTATTCGTCTACTATAGAAGGCTATGACGAAACTCACCCCCAGCTCCAGCTACAGTATTGCTTTGCGCCTGCGCCTGCCCAACCAGCCAGGAGCACTGGCCCGCGTCACCCAGGCTATTGCCGAGGTGGGAGGCAGCCTCAGCCAGATCGACCTCGTCTATCAATCCTCTGCAGAGACGGTGCGGGAGATCTCGGTGGATGCTGTCAGCAGCGAGCATGCCGAGCAAATTCGCGCCGCTGTTGCCTCTTTGCCCAATGTGAAAGTAGAGCGGGTGGTGGATCGCACCTTTGAGCTGCACCGCGGAGGAAAGCTGCAGGTGGTGGCCAAAAGCCCCCTGGAGAGCGCCGCCGATCTGGCCATGGCCTACACACCGGGGGTGGGGAGGGTGGCACTGGACATTGCCGCCAACCCCGCCGCCGTCTATGACTACACCATCAAGGGCAATTGCGTGGGCATTGTTACCGACGGCAGCGCTGTGCTGGGCTTGGGGAACATCGGGCCGGAGGCCGCTCTGCCGGTAATGGAGGGGAAGGCGGCCCTGTTCAAGCGCTTTGCCGATATCGATGCCTTCCCTCTGTGCCTGGCCACCCAGGAGGTGGAAGAAATCGTGGAGACGGTGGTGCGCCTGGCTCCCGGCTTTGGCGGCTTTAACCTGGAGGATATCAGCGCCCCCCGCTGCTTTGCCATTGAATCCCGGCTCAAGGCCCGCCTCAACCTACCGGTGTTCCACGACGATCAGCATGGCACGGCGATTGTGGTGCTGGCCGCCTTGCTGAATGCTTTGAAGGTGGTGAAAAAAAGCCTGGATCAGGTGCGCATTGTGCTCAATGGGGCGGGAGCAGCTGGCATTGCCGTCACGCAACTGTTGCGGCGGGCCGGGGCCAACCATATTGTGGTCTGCGACCGCCAAGGGATCCTCAGCCGCTCCCGCACCGACCTCACCCCAGAAAAGGCGGCAGTTGCAGTCGAGCAGAGCGGATCCCTGGCAGAGGCTTTGGTGGGAGTGGACGTGTTCATCGGGGTGAGCGTGGCCAATGCCCTGGCGGCAGAGATGGTGGAGAGCATGGTGCCGGATCCCATTGTCTTTGCCCTGGCCAACCCGGTGCCGGAGATCCAGCCGGAGCTGGTGAGCGATCGGGTGGCGGTGATGGCCACCGGGCGCAGCGACTACCCCAACCAGATCAACAATGTGCTGGCCTTTCCGGGCGTGTTTCGCGGCGCTCTGGATTGCCGCGCCAAGCAGATCAACACCGAGATGTGCCTAGCGGCCGCCCACGCCATCGCCAATTTGATCCCACCTGAAGATTTGGATCCCCAGTGGATCATCCCCTCGGTCTTCGACGGGCGGGTGGTCTCTGAGGTGGCTGCCGCAGTAGTTCAGGCTGCCCGCCAAACGGGAGTGGCCGGGATCCCTTGAGGGGTGCCCAGGCGGCCTATTGCCCTAGGTTCCCCTTCGCCAAAAGCGGGTGGAAGGCAGCATCCGCTCGACCGCAGGCTTCTGAGGCGTCAGCCCGTCGGGACAGCAATTACCCGTCCTAGCGCTGTGCGGAAGCAAGCTGGCAGTGCAGGGAGGATGTCAACATACCGAGCATCAATCTTTGGCCTGGGGAACGCTTTGGATCCGCAAATGCGGCAACGTTGAAGTCTGCTTTTTTCGGATCCCTCGTAACTTAACAATCCTTCAAGCTTTCTTCCTTCTTTGTGTAGTATTTTGCGCAGACGTCACTGACTTCATCGATTACCCTGAGTTTCAGGTTTCTAATCACTCGGCACTCCCAATGGATATACGTAAGCCGCTCTGCGTCCACATCGTCACCACGCTCACCGCTGCTAGCATTGCCGCTTTGCCTCAGTCTGACCTCGGCAGAGCCCTCAGAGTGGCTCTGGTGGTTGGAGCCGGGAACGCAGTAGCCTCGAGGGTTGCTTGGTCTTCTGCCCGAGACAGGGATCGGCGAGTGCAAAGCCTCCAAGCAAAGATTGAAGGGCTACAGGACCAGTCTGCGCGGAAGGAGGAAGAAATTCAAAGATGGCAGGGTCTCGTCGGAGACTTGTCCCGGCAAGTCCAGGAGAGGGACGAGAAGCTGCAGAACCGGCAAGCGGAACTGACAGAGCTCCAAACCCAGCTTCAGCAGAGCAGCAAGCAAGTCCAAGATCTGGAAGCGCAGCTGGCCGAGCAACAGCGCTTGCAAGAAGAGCTCCGCCGCCGGGAGCAAAGAATCGAGGAGCTCCGCTGGCAAATTGAGGAAGGCGAGAAAGAACTTTCTAGGCTGCGGGAAGAGCTTCAGCGAAGAAACAGGCGGCTCCAAGAACTTGAGGCCCAGTTGGCCGAGCGGCGTCAGCTTTTGCAACAGCTCCAAGACAAAGATCGGCGAGTGCAAAGCCTCCAAGCAGAGATTGAAGAGCTACAGAATCGGTCTGCGCGGAAGGAGGAAGAAATTCAAAGATGGCAGGGTCTCGTCGGAGACTTGTCCCGGCAAGTCCAGGAGAGGGACGAGAAGCTGCAGAACCGGCAAGCGGAACTGACAGAGCTCCAAACCCAGCTTCAGCAGAGCAGCAAGCAAGTCCAAGATCTGGAAGCGCAGCTGGCCGAGCAACAGCGCTTGCAAGAAGAGCTCCGCCGCCGGGAGCAAAGAATCGAGGAGCTCCGCTGGCAAATTGAGGAAGGCGAGAAAGAACTTTCTAGGCTGCGGGAAGAGCTTCAGCGAAGAAACAGGCGGCTCCAAGAACTTGAGGCCCAGTTGGCCGAGCGGCGTCAGCTTTTGCAACAGCTCCAAGACAAAGATCGGCAAGTGCGAAGTCTCCAAGCAGAGATAGAGAGGCTGCGTGCGGAGCAGTTCCATGCAGACGCAGACGAGATTACAGAGCTGAGACTACAGCTTCAACAAAGGGATGAGGAAATAAAGACGCTGAAGACTGGCATAGAAGGTTATGAAAAGACTCTGTCTACAATTCTCCAGGGAAGAGGGCATTATACAAGGTACGAGCCGTCGGAAATAGATATAGTCTTGAAAATAACCGAGAAGGAGTTTTACCCACAAGAAGCTAAGAGTTTTATTTTAGAAATCCTGAGAGAGAAAATTAATAACGTACACGAAGGGAGCAGAGTCCAGCATATACTTAGAAACTTGGTTGAGAATAACGAAGCAAACGAGGGTGATGATCATCGTCGGAGAATTAGGGAATCTGTAGACAACTTGTCTTCAGACTATAATGGGTGGAGTGATTATTACAGAAAAAGGTTGGAAGAGCTTGGTTTTGAGGTCATCGCGGAAGATAATCATGTCAGGATTTGCTTTCACGGGGATAGACGCTACCAAATTAGCCTGTCCAAAACCCCTAGCGATCGGGAGGCCGGCCACAGCATTTCTCGGGATATCCGCAACACTATTTTTGGTCTCTAGACAATCTTGAGGCGCCTCAGGCAAATGATCTGTAGTTGCAAACCTAACTTCTTACTTGCCCTCTGAGGCCAAGAAAAGTTAGACGGAGTCCTGATAGGCTGGAGGAAAGCCTGGGATCCCTGCCATGTTCTACCTACCGTTCTCGCTGTTGCTGTTTTTCATGCTGGTGCTGCTGCTGCCCTTCCTCTGGCTGGGGCTAGCGGTGGACGTGGTGGCGCTGGCGGTGGGGAAGCTGGGGTTCTCGCGGGAGGGGGCGCTGTTGCTGCTGCTGGCCATCTTGGTGGGCAGCTCGGTCAATATTCCTCTCTACCGCGTCAAGTGCGAGGTAACCCTAGTAGAAGACCTGGCCAGCCTGTGGATGCGGCAATTTTGGGGGATCCCGTTGGCCAAGATCTCTCAGGAGACGGTGGTTGCCCTCAACGTGGGTGGAGGGCTGATCCCGGTGCTCTTGGCCCTGTACCAATTTGGGCGGGCTGATGGGCTGTTGATCCTGGCCGTAACGGCACTGGTAACGGTGGTTAGCTACTACGCTTCCCACGTGGTGCCCGGGATCGGCATTCAGATGAATCCTCTGATTGCCCCGGCCACGGCAGCCCTAGCCGCTCTATTCTGGGCGGGGGATCAGGCGCCGGCGGTGGCCTTTGCCGGCGGGGTTTTGGGCACGGTGATTGGAGCCGATCTGCTGCACCTGCCGGAAGTGTTGCGGCGCAATTGCTCGGGCATTCTCAGCATTGGCGGGGCCGGCGTTTTCGACGGCATTGCCCTCTGTGGCCTGTTTGCCCTGCTGCTGAGCTAAACCAGCAAATAGGTGAGGGAAAGGGTAACAGCCTGGCTGGGATCCAGCCAGCGCAGGTCGGGATCCCCTTCTGGCGGACGACGGGTCAGCTCTTCTAGCAGCATCTGCGTCCACTCCAGCGGTTTGCTGAGCAACATCGGCGAACGGGTTATCCCCTGCTGACGGACCATGGTTTTGAGGGCTTCCAAGCTGGCCGACAAGGGGCGAGTACTGGCCACAAACAATAGCTCGGTCAGCCCCTGGGCATGGCAGGTGAGCAGATCGGGATTGACGGCAGAGCGCGACTCACCGGCCACCTCAGGCAGGGGTGGCAAAGTCAGGCTGCCCTTGGCCTCTAGACGCAGTGGCAGGGCAAAGTCCTCCTGGGGCACGGGAGCCAACAGGTGCAGTTGCCCGCTGGAATCGACCATCAACAGGTAGCCGAACAGATCCTGCTCGCCTTCGTTGCGCAGGGTGAGATGCAAGAGATCCCCGCGCATAAAGCGTAGTATGCCTGGCTCGGCAGCAGCCCCTTGGGCAAGCCGTGACCCCCGCAAGGGGGCTTTACTTCTGGTGGACAATTCCCCCACCACCGCCAGCGGCGAGATCGCGGCGTTGAGGGTAGTCCGCAGGCGCTTGGCCGCCAGCAGATGGGCCAGACGAGGCACCAGCCGCTGTACCGCCGTAGCTGCAGCTTCCCCAGCCGGCCCGCAGGAATTGAGCAGCAATTCTCGCCCCGGCCAAAAGAGGCTGTAGCCGTTGACTTCCAAAGGCTTGGGCAGAGCGTCTGCTTGAAAGGCGGCGGCCATTTCTGGGGTGATGCGCCCTAGCAGGCAATCCACCTGGCGCTCGCGCGGGTTAGCCGTCTCCATCCAGCTATGGCCGGCAATGGCGTTGGTCAGATCCACTTTTTCAACGCGGCCCAAGTTGTCTTCCAGACCCACCAAAAGCTTGAGGCTGCTGGAGAGGCTGCGCAACTGCTCCCGCACCAGCGTGCCCACGGGAGGAAATTGACCTTCCCCGTTGGCCGGCTGCACCTGGGCCAACAGCCCGCTGCGAGAACGAATCAGCAGCGGCACCGACGAGGCGGTGGAAAGGGGAGCCAAAAGAGTACCCGGCTGCAGACCACCCAGCGCCGCCGGTGGGATCCCACCCAGCCACACCTGAGCCCGATTCCCCTTCACTTCCTGGATCACGCCGCTGACTGCCACCTGAGGGGGGGTGAGGAAGTAGGGCGGGATGCGTCGAGCCGTTTCTTTGCCCTCCAAGATGGGGCGCTGACAGGCAAACAGGCCCAGCTCCCGCCGGCTGGCCACTTGGTTGAAGGCCACCAGCAGGCGGGTGGCAGGTGTGCTTTCCCACAGGTACTGCGTCAGCAGATAGGTGAGTACTCCAGCGTAGAATCCTGGCCAAGCGGCTTCTGCTGCCAAGTCTTGGGGAGTGGTGGCGGCAATCAACAAGCCCTTGGGCGGAGACGGCCAAACCCGCTGCAGTTCCGAGGAGTCTGAGGCGGCAGATCCTGCTCCTTTCCCGGCTGGGGGGCGGGAACGCAGTTGCAAATTGCCTCGCACCGACGGCGAGATATGGGTGAAGCCACAGTCCAACAAAGTGGTGATCTGGGCGGTACCCAAGCCTTCCAAAAGCCGGAAAAAGCTGTCTAGCTCCATCGCCGCCATTCCTTCAGAGCCAGACAACAGCAGCACCGGCTGCCACTGGCCTGGCGCCGATCCCGCCCGCCACTGGCCGTAGCCGCTGAACTGCACGACCACTGTTTCCGCCGCCTGACTTGAACCCCCCAAGTGCTCCGCAAAGGCCGCTTGGATCCCACTCGGCGTGGCGGCCCCATCGGTGAGGGTGAGAATCTCTGCCGGGTCAAAGCCAAAGCGATTCAGGAGCAGCTCCCGCTGCAGCTCCACATCGGTCACACAGCCCTGTAGCGCGGATCCCTCACCAGGGTAGCGGTTAATACCTATCAAGAGAGCCAACTTGCGGGAGCCAGCCGCCAAAGCTTGGCCATAGCGCTCAGCCTGACCCGCCAACCAGCCAGGGGAGAGGCCAAGGCTGGCAGCAACCAGGATCAATGTTTGCAGAAAAGACCGCCTTTCCATGTTGCCCCTCTGGGTTGACCCACTGGCCCAACGGCCACCCAATCGGCGAGCGAGCCACAGCTAAACTTTGCACGGGAATCTATTGCTGCCTATTTCAGGATATCCCTATCCCCGTGGCTTTTTCGCGGGATCGAGTAACAGTTTTCGGCGTTTTTTTTGCATTCCTTATCAAAGTCTCCGCCATTCTCACAGGAGACTCCACAGCAGCGCTCACCTGTCAGGCAAGGGGGAAATCAAGGTAGAAATGCACGGAGATCCACACTCAGCAGTTCAGGAAATAGGGCAAGCGAGCCCCACGCTTTGGCCAATGAAAGCGAACGAAAGGAACCAAAATGAACCCAGACACAACCAGACAAACCAGGCCGGAGTAGAGGTGAAAAACCCCGATCGGATCGGCTTGCTCCATTCCCTCGCCTGCCCAGGATCCCAGCGCCAAGGCTAGGAGATTGTTCAAGGCATGAGCCAGGACAGGCAAGCTGAGGGAGCGAGTTTGCAGGTAGAACAGGCCCATCACCAAGCCGAATACCGTCAGCCCGATCGGGTTGGGGTGCAGCAGGCCAAAGACAATGGAGGAAGCCAGCAGCCCCCTGGAGAGACCCCACTTGAGGCCCCAGCGGTGGAGCAAAATGCCGCGAAATAGCCACTCCTCCGTTATGGGGGCCACCACCACAATCGAGAGCCAGCGTAACCCTTGATACACCTGCGGCCAGGGCATTTCCCTATCCTTTTCCCCCAGCGAGTGGAGCATTGACTCCGCCAGCTCCGGTGCAGGCAGCGACACCAGGTAGAGCATCAACAAAGTTGTGCCCGTGGAGAGCACCACCAAAGCCAACACCACCCGCAGCAGGGATCCCCAGGGAACAGCAGCCCGCCAGTTGCCCCACAGCCGCCTCATCTGCAAATGGGCCTGCTGCCCCCGTCGCCAGCTCCAAATACAGGTGATGACGAAGGTAGAGCAATAGATAAGGTAGGCCAGCAGCGGGTCGTCCGAGGGGAGATGCAACAGTTTGGCCAAAGCGATAGCTCCCAAACCTACACCCAGGTTGATCAACACGAAGGCCAACAGCAGATGCCGCGCCTTGAGGGCTGCAAACCCAGTTAAACTCGGCTCAGCAGGCGGTAGCGTGCGGGATCCAGACACAAAGGCAGCTGTTGCAATTTTCCCATTCTAGTGACAGCTCACCCCCAGGTGAGCCGCTGTCAACTCCCCTCTCCCTTTTGGGGAGGAGCCGGGGGTGAGGGAAGCGGCGCAAAGCGCTTGGGGAGTGTCTTAACCTGATTTGCAATAACCATCCATCTGATGCAGCGAGCCGGTGGCTGCCTCCAAGAGTCGCTAGGTTGAGTCAGCAAGTTAAGATGTGTTACGGGATCCGTTGGGGTTTCTATGGGCGTAACACTGTCAACACCAGCAGCGAGACAGCATAACTTGGGTTCCGCGGCGGCAGGTTCTCCGGCTTTGCCCATCCCGCCAGGGTCGGTTTCGCAGTCAAGCCTGCGCTACGACCCAGAGCAATTGGCCAGGCAATATCGGGGGCGCTGGGATCTGGTGCTGGGGCGTCTCTTTCAGTTGATCACCCCCTTTTTGGGCTTGTTGGCCTGGGTGTTTTGGGATCGCTGGCGAGGAGTGGAGCAGAAGCATCGCCCCCAACACGCGATTCGACTGCGGGAGATCCTCACGCAATTGGGGCCGACGGCCATCAAAATCGGCCAAGCCCTCTCCACCCGTCCCGATCTGGTTTCGCCCCTGTTTTTAGAGGAACTGGCCAAGCTTCAGGATGAGCTGCCCCCCTTCGAGAATGCCGTTGCTTTTGCCCTCATCGAGTCGGAGATCGGCCAACCCACAGACAAAATCTTTCGAGAAATCAGCTCCGAGCCGATTGCCGCCGCCAGCCTGGGGCAGGTTTACCAAGCCTATCTGCACACGGGCGAGAAAGTTGCCGTCAAGGTGCAGCGGCCCGATTTGATCGGGCGCATCTCCCTCGACATGTACATCATCCGCAGCCTGGCCGCCTGGGCCAAGCGCACCTTCCGCCGCATCCGCAGCGACTTGGTGGGCATTGTCGATGAATTCGCCGGGCGGCTGTACGAAGAGATGGACTACACCCAGGAAGGCCGCAACGCCGAGCGCTTCCTGGAGCTGTACCGCCACCCCTCCATCTACGCCCCCAAAATTTACTGGGAGTACACCCGCACCAAAGTGCTGACGATGGAGTGGATCGACGGCATCAAGCTGACCCAGCTCGACAAAATCACTGCCGCAGGGCTGGACGGGCGGCACCTGATCGAGATCGGGGTCAACTGCTCCCTTAAGCAGCTTTTGGAGCATGGCTTTTTCCACGCTGACCCCCACCCAGGCAACCTCTTGGCCATGTACGACGGGCGGCTGGCCTACATCGATTTCGGCATGATGAGCACCATCCAGCCCCACCAGCGCTACGGCCTGATCAAGGCCATTGTCCATTTGGTGAACCGGGATTTTGTCGCCTTGGCCCAGGACTACGTGGATCTGGAGTTTCTGGATCCCGACACGGATCTCACCCCCATCATCCCCGCTTTGGAGGCTGTCTTTGCCGAGGCCCTGGGCAGCTCCGTGGCCGAGCTGAATTTTAAAAGCATCACGGATAGGCTCTCGGGGGTGATGTACGATTTTCCCTTCCGCGTGCCCGCCTACTACGCCCTGATCATCCGCTCTTTGCTTACCCTGGAGGGGATCGCCATCGGCTTGGATCCCAACTTCAAAGTGTTGAGTGTGGCCTATCCCTATGTGGCCCAGCGCCTGCTCACCGACCCGGCCCCAGAGCTGCGCACCTCCCTGCGGGAGCTGCTGTTTAACCAAGGGCAATTTCGCTGGAACCGCCTGGAGAACCTGCTGCGCAACGCCGCCAACAGCGAAGATTTTGACCTGCAGGGATCCCTAGAAAAAGCCGTCGAGTTTATCTTTTCTGAGCGGGGGGCTTTCCTGCGGGAGCGCCTGGTGGATGTGCTGTTCTCCAGCTCAGGGAACGGCACCTCAGACGGCTTGGCTCATTTGCAGCGTCTGTGGGAACTCCTCAGCCGCAACCCGACCTTTCAGCCGCTGCAGCTTCTGCCCATCGTCGCCAAAGTGGCCGCCAAGCCGGAAGCCCAACAACTGGGCCGGCAATTGGCCTCCCGCTGGTTGCAACGCTCGGCAGCCCGCCTCATTCGGGACCTGCTGCTGCCGGATGTAGAAAAGCCCAGTTCACCCTCTTCCCGCAACGGGATCCCTGGGCCGTCAGCCTCTGAACGTACTGCTCAACTTCCCCTCACGGCCTAGCTCGGCTGCCTTCAGGGGGCAGTATCGCCTTGAGGGTTCACAGAGGTCAGAGCCAGCGCAATCCACTCGCGAAATTCATCGCGGCGGAAAACCTGGGGGCGAGAGCGGGGGCCAAAACGCATCAGGCTGGGCATGCCGTGCTCCTTAAGCCGAGACTGTAGCCAGGTGCCCACACCGGTTTTGCCATCGTTGGGCATTTCGGTTTGGAAGTCACTGTACATCAACAACAACTGGCTGCGAGATTGGAGCACGGCATTTTCTTGGATTAACTTCGGCAGAGAGAGGGCGGTGGCTGAACCTGCCTCTTTGCTGCCTTTGGCAGCTTCACGGCGACGGTCGCGCGGGCGTGGGTTGACACTTTCACGGCTCTTACGGGTTTTGGGTTCACTAGGCATAGAATCTCCTAAACGACAGAGTGGCTTCCCAACAAGGGTCAAAGCCGGAACTCGCAGGCCAAAGGCCGAGCCCGCTGTGAAAGTGGCCCGATGGGTACAGTTCTGGAGCAATCGCTGAAAAGAGTGCCACGTGCTCTTGGGTAAGCGAAGAAGAACTGCTCTAAGCCGGCGCAAAGGGCCAGGATCCCTTCAGCGCAACAGCAGTCTGCAGCGGGTCGAGTTCCTGCCAGCACATCCAAGACTTATCGTCGTCTTTCCTGTCGGAGGCCAGTTTGGCTACCACGAATCCGCAGGGCAGGCAAGCTTGGATGCTATCCCTATATTGACTTAAAAATGGACAAGTGGACAGTCCCCAGCCAAGAACTCAGGCCTGAAGATTTTGCCGCCCGTTGCGGATCACTCGCAACGATTCCAACAACCGCAACTCCAGGTCTTGCAAAACCTGATCCACGTAACGGTGGGCTTCCCGCTGCAGGCGCTCTGATTCCTGCAGTGTCTGCCGCCGCACTTCCTCGCTCTGTTGATAGGTTTGTTGCAACAACTGCTCCGCCTGGGCTTGGGCTTGCCGCAGGATGGTCGATTCGTTGAGAAGCTGCTCGGCTCTGCGTTGGGCCATGGCTACGATTTCTTGGGCATAGCGATTGGCCTCGGCCAAAATCCGATCCCGCTGGCGCAGCAATTCTTCCGCTTCCTCTAGGGCTGTTGGCAAGTTGAGGCGGATAAAGTCCAACTGCTCCAAAATGCTTTCTTCTTCAATGAGCGTGCGAGACCAGAACAGGCGAGGGCTGCTGAGAATGGCCGCTTCCAGTTGATCCAAGGCTTCCTGGACACGCATCAACGCCAGGGTCTGATCCCCAAACGGTACGCCGGCACGATTGGAAGCATCAGAGGGCAATTCTCGCATCAGTCCAGAAGAGGGTGGCCGCGCTGAGCAAAAGGGCAAAGCAGGCAGGATAACGCCTACCATATCAGGTTCTCGGTTTCCTGAATCTACGCGGTCTCCCCTAGGCTCCAACCACTCCCTGTCAAATGGATGTTCTTTCTGATACGCGGAAATGATAGGCTTTCCCCTTGCGGAGGGGGTGACCCAAACGGCGTGGGTGGGTGGTTAACCGCTCAAAAAACCCAGTAGTCTGGCGACTGAGACCCAAGCTTCAGGCGAGGGAGTGTGTCAACGACAGCTATCTGTGGCACACTGAGGAAAAAGGAGTTGGGCTTCGAGCCGCTCATGCCACAACCGCAGCCTCCCCGCAGACTGGAAGACCAATTTGTGGAGAATGTCTCCCGTTACCCCACTTACTTCGTTACCGTTTTGCTGGGGGGGATCTGGGCTGGCCTCCAGCCTTTTGTTGGTTTGTATCGCAAAAGTCCGGCGGCGGCGGCCCTGGTTACACTGGGATCCCTGCTGTTGCTGCTGTTTGTCTATTTCACCCTGCGAGGCATGACAGGGCACACTCTCCTGCCGGCGTGGATGTTGCGTTGAGGGCATGGGGGATGGACGAAGCGATAGAGTGGACGCCAGAAGCAGAGGCGCGCCTTAAAGAAATCCCCTTCTTTGTGCGTCCGGCTGCCCGTAGGAAGATTGAACAGTTTGCCCGCGAAGCCGGGATCCAGAAGATCACGGTGGCAGTTTACGAGCAGGCCAAGCAAAAGTTTGGCTCCTGAGGGATCCCTCCTGCTGGCCATAGCAGGGAGATTGGGTTTGCCGCTAGCTTGGTAGAGGCGTTCTCCTCTGTTTTTTGCAACTCATGGCAGATTGGATCCTGTTGGCACTGGTGGGTTCTGCAACCTACCTGCTGCTGCAAAAAAGTGTGGCCCGCCTCTCCAAGGTGCCGTGGCGGATCCTGTGGCTGGTGATGATGCTGCCCCCCTTGGTTTGGGTGCTGGGGCGGCAGGTGCTTCAGTACGAAGTGCCCCCGTTGCTGATGTTGGTGCTCTTTCTCACCTCTTACTTTATCAGCATGACCTTGGTGCGGCGAGGGGGCATTCGACCCACAGACCCCCGGCCTGAGGCGCCAGAAGGGGATCCTTCTCTGGCTGCAGAATCTGAGCCGGAGGAAGAGGAAGAAGACAGCGCCGCCGATCCGGTCTCGCTGGCTCTTGCCCACACCCCCATTTCCGAAGTGCCGCGGGAAAAGCTCAACCACTGCTTCCCCTGGAACGTTTTTTATTTGCAAAACGTGGAGTACCGTCCCCAGGCGATTATCTGCCGGGGCAATTTGCGGGCGGATCCCACCGAAGCCTATGAGCGGGTACAGCGCAATGTAGAAAACACTTTTGGCAAACGCTTCTTGGTGGTGCTGCAGGAGGGGTTTGCCGGCAAGCCTTTTTTTGCCCTGGTGCCCAACCCGGCGGCGCGGCGCTCTCTGGCGGATGGCCGAGAGTTGCCTGTGCTGGCTCTGGGGCTACTGCTGTTCACCTTCTGGACCACCCTGAGTGCTGGGGCCCAGGCGGCTGGGGTCAGCCCTGACCGGCTGCTGCATCTGCCCTCGCTGATGAAGGGGCTGCCCTATGCGGTGGGGATCCTGGCCATTCTGGGATCCCATGAGTGGATGCGCTATTGGGTGGCCCGCCGCCATGGCATCAAAACCTCGCTGCCCTACTTCATCCCGGTGCCCTTTGTGTTGGGGACTTTTGGGGCGTTTATCCAGTTGAAAGAGCCGGTGCCCAACCGCAAGGTGCTGTTTGATATTGCCGTTGCCGGGCCGCTGGCAGGCAGCCTGGTCGCCTTAGTGATGCTGCTGCTGGGGCTGGTCTTTTCGGTGCCTGGGGATCCTCCGGCAGTGCCAGAGGGGCAGCCCACCCCGATCAGCTTCCATCGCATCGACCCACGCTTCTCGGTGCTGCTGGCAATTCTGGCTCGCCTGGTGCTGGGGGATCAGTTGCAGCCGGGGCAGGTGATCGATCTGCACCCGCTGGCCTTTGCCGGCTGGCTGGGCCTGGTGGTGGTTGCCTTTAACCTGGTGCCGGTGGGCCAACTGGATGGGGGGCACATTGTCCATGCGGTGTACGGGCAGCAGATGGGGGCCAATGTGGGGCGGGTAGCCCGCTGGCTGGTGCTGCTGCTGGCCCTGACGGTGCAGCCCTGGCTGTTGTTGTGGGCGCTGCTGCTGTTTGTCATCTCCAGCGCCGACGAGCCGGCCCTCAACGACGTCACTGAGCTGGATGAGGCTCGAGATTTGCTGGGGCTGGGGATGCTGACGCTGCTGGTGCTGATCCTGCTGCCGGTGCCGCCATTTTTGCAAAGCTGGCTTGGCCTGGCCTAGATCGAGGTAGGATCCAAACCGCCCCCGACCTCGTTTCCTTTCATGGAACCCAGCCTGATCGTCCAGAAATACGGCGGCACCTCCGTCGGCTCCATCGAGCGCATCCAAGCCGTGGCCCAGCGGGTAGCCCACACGGTGGATCAGGGGCAGCGGGTGGTGGTGGTCGTCTCGGCCATGGGCGACGAAACCGACCGCCTCGTGGAGCTGGCGGAGCAGATCTTGCAGGGATCCCCGACCACGCCGGCCCAGTTGCGGGAGTGGGACATGCTTCTTTCCACTGGCGAGCAGGTGAGCATTGCCCTGCTGGCCTTGGCGCTGCAGCGCTTGGGCTGCCCTGCCGTTTCGCTGACGGCGACCCAGGTGGGCATTGTCACCACCCGGGATCACAGCCGGGCCCGCAT
Source organism: Synechococcus sp. H55.11 (assembly GCF_047462475.1). NCBI lineage: Bacteria > Bacillati > Cyanobacteriota > Cyanophyceae > Synechococcales > Synechococcaceae > Synechococcus > Synechococcus sp. H55.11. The sequence continues at coordinate 26,741 of NZ_JANSJI010000035.1, read as the reverse complement.
TTTGCACATCCACACCGACCGCCTCTGGCAGCACTTGGAGCGGGGAGAGGTGGTGGTGGTGGCCGGCTTTCAGGGCATCACCAGCCCGGCGGAGCTGGAGATCACCACCCTGGGGCGGGGGGGATCCGACACCACGGCGGTGGCCTTGGCGGTGGCTTTGGGGGCAGAGCTGTGCGAGATCTACACCGATGTGCCGGGGATCTTCACCACCGACCCGCGCAAGGTACCCGAGGCCAGGCTGTTGCCAGAGATTACCGCCGACGAGATGCTGGAGCTGGCCAGCCTGGGAGCGCAGGTGCTCCACCCCCGCTCGGTGGAGATTGCCCGCAACTACGGCGTCAAGCTGCGGGTGCGCTCCAGCCTGGAGCCCTTGCAGGCGGGATCCGAGGGCACCCTCATTCTTTCTCCTCCTCCCCGTCCTCGCCCCGCCGATAGCAGCATTGAGCTGGGCCGGGCAGTGGATACGGTGGAGCTGGATCGGGATCAGGCCAAGGTGGTGCTGGTGGGAGTGCCGGATCGTCCGGGCATTGCCGCCCAACTGTTCCAGGAAATTGCGGCAGCCGGGATCAACGTCGATTTAATCCTGCAGTCGCTCCACCTCAGTGCAGCCGAGGGATCCCCTACCAACGACATTGCCTTTACCGTCAGCCGGGCGCAGGCAGCCCAGGCGGCAGCCGTGGCGCGGCAGGTGGGCCAGGAGCTGGGGTGTAGGGAAGTCCTCGTCGAGGAGGCGGTGGCCAAGGTCAGCATTGCCGGGGTGGGGATGATGGGTCGCCCGGGCATTGCCGCCGAGATGTTTCGAGTGCTGGCGGAAGCCGGGATCAATCTCCAAATGATCTCCATGTCGGAGATCAAGGTGAGCTGTGTGGTGGCTGCCGAGCGGGCTGGGGAGGCCGCCCTGGCGCTGGGGGAGGCGTTTCAGGTGATTCCCCATTTGCATCGGGTCACGGCAGCCCCTGGCCGGGATCCCCTCCCCAGCGACCACCCGGTGCGGGGCGTTGCCCTGGATCTGAAGCAGTCGCGGCTGGGCATCCGCAAGGTGCCGGATCGTCCGGGGACGGCTGCCCATCTGTTCGGACGCCTGGCCGAGGCCGGGATTATCGTGGACACCATCATCCAAAGCCAGCGGGGCTACCACAACGGCATCCCCAGTAACGACATCGCCTTTACGGTGCCTCAGGATCAGGCCAGGGCGGCTGAGGCCGTGTGCCGGCAGGTGGCCGAGGAACTGCAGGCGGCGGGGGTCGAAGCCGACCACGACATCGCTAAGGTGAGCATCGTCGGTGCCGGGATGGAAATTTATCCCGGCGTGGCGGCGCACTTTTTTGCTGCCTTGGCCGACGCCGGGATCAACATCGAGATGATCGCCACCTCGGAGATCAAGGTAAGCTGCGTGGTGCGACAGGAGCAGGGAATCCACGCTCTGCAAGCTGCCCACCGCGCCTTTGAACTCGACCGAGCCTAGTCGGCTTTGGCTGCCAACAGCAGGGGGAAGTTGTGGGCGTTGGGGGCGTGCATGGCCTGGATCCCCAGGTTGGCGCGGTTGACCAGGTCGGCGTAGGTGGGGATGAACCGGCCCTGGCCGTCCAGGATGGACTGGTTGAAGTTAAAGCCGTTGAGGTTAAAGGCCATCATCCCAATGCCAATGGCTGCCGCCCAAATCCCTACGGTCGGCAGGGCCGCCATCCAGAAGTGAACGGAGCGGCTGTTGCGCCAGCCAAGGCCGGGGATCCCCAGCCGCCCCAAGAAGGCGTAGTGGCCGGCCAGGAAGTTGTAGGTGACTTCTTCTTGGCCGAAGCGGTAGCCGGCATTGGCCGACTCCTCTTCCGAAGTCTCCCGGATCAGGCTAGACATCACTAGGGAGCCGTGCAGGGAAGCCAGCAGGGCGCCGCCAAACACCCCGGCTACCCCCAGCCAACTGGTGGGGTGCATCAAGATGTTGTGTTCCGCCTGGAAGGCCAGCATGAAGTGGAAGGTGCCGGCAATCCCCAGCGGCAGCCCTTCCGAGAAGCTGCCCTGGCCAATGGGGTAGACCAAGAGCACCGCTGTAGCGGCAGCCGCCGGCGCAGAAAAGGCCACCGCAATCCAGGGGCGCATGCCCAGCCGGTAGCTCAACTCCCACTGCCGGCCAAGGTAGCACCACACCCCAATGAGAAAGTGGAGCACGATGAGCTGGTAGGGGCCGCCGTTGTAGAGCCACTCATCCAAAGAGGCGGCTTCCCAGATGGGGTAAAAGTGCAGGGCAATGGCGGCTGAGGTGGGCACCACCGCTGCAGAAATAAGGTTGTTGCCCCCCAACAAAGAGCCAATCACCGGCTCGCGGATCCCGTCCATATCCACCGGCGGCGCGGCAATGAAGGCAATTACAAAACAAAAGGCTGCCGCCAACAACGTTGGGATCATCAATACGCCAAACCAGCCAATGTAAAGCCGGTTTTCGGTGCTGGTGATCCACTGACAAAAACTACTCCAACTCCACAGCCGCCGCGCAGCAGCGGAGCGACGAATGACCGTACTCATAGGCCAACTCCTAGAAAATTTCAGCAAAGCCCCCTCTCTCTTGGGTTTGCCGAACCGACGTCAGGAGAGCGCTCGACAAGGCCTGGCCTGAGGGAGCCTTCTTCCAAACTAGACAGTTTTCGGGATGCCGACAGGGATCCCTAACTTGCGCAGCCAGAATGTGAAACAAATTGATTTATCGATACAAATAGGCAAATCAGTGTTGCGATTTTGATGCTTCGGTCTCGGCTTTTCCTGAGCAGGCAAAGCCACTTTCTTCAGCCGAGAACTTCGGAGTTTCTTAAGGTGAAGGTCTTAAGAATTTCTTCAGAAAGGTAACCCAAGAAGGTTGAGAGCTATCGTCCAATTTCGGCGTGAAACTCCTGCAGGGACTTCACCTGCAGGGATCCCAACTGTAGAGCCCGGATGGCGGCGGCAGTGGCTTTGGCCCCGGCCAGAGTAGTAACCAAAGGGATCTTGTAGGCCAGGGCAGTGCGGCGGATCTTTTGGCCATCTTGCTGCGCCTCGACACCGGAAGGGGTGTTGACGAGGAGCTGAATCTGGTGGTTTTTGATGGCGTCGATGACGTGGGGCCGGCCCTCGTGCAGCTTGAGCACCTTCTCGACAGGGATCCCGTGCTCGGCCAGAACTTTTTGTGTGCCGGCAGTGGCCAGCAGACGAAAGCCCAGCTTGACAAACTCTTGGGCCACCGGGATCACGGCCTGCTTGTCGCGATCGCTGACGCTGATGAACACCGTGCCCCCTAGGGGCAGGTTTTGGCCAGCAGCCAGTTGCGCCTTGGCAAAGGCACGGCCAAAGTCGGTGTCAATCCCCATCACCTCACCGGTAGAGCGCATCTCCGGCCCCAGCAGCGTGTCGGTACCAGGAAACTTGTGAAACGGCAGCACCGCCTCCTTGACAGCCACGTAGGGTGGGATCACCTCCTGGGTAAAGCCCAGCTCCGCCAGGGTTTTGCCGCTCATCACCTGGGCGGCATAATCGGCCAGGGGATGGCCAATGGCCTTGCTGACGAACGGCACGGTGCGGGAAGCGCGCGGGTTGGCCTCCAGGACGTAGACCTGCTCCTTCTGGACGGCGTATTGCACGTTAATGAGCCCCACCACCTTGAGAGCTTGGGCCAGCTTCACCGTCCAGTCGCGAATCACCTGCAGCACTTCGGGGCTGAGGGTGCGGCTGGGCAAGACGCAGGCGGAATCGCCGGAGTGGATCCCGGCCTGCTCGATGTGCTCTAGGATCCCGCCAATGGTTACAGCCCCGGTGCGGTCGGCAATGGCATCTACGTCCACCTCCACCGCGTCCTCCAAAAACTGATCCACCAGCACGGGACGGTCGGGATCCACCGCCACCGCCAGTTGCATGTAGCGCTGCAGGTCTTGATCCGAATAGACAATCTCCATGGCCCGTCCCCCCAGCACATAGCTGGGCCGCACCACCACCGGGTAGCCGATGCGGCGGGCAATTTCCAGGCTTTCTTCCACGCTGCGGGCAATGCCGTTGGCCGGTTGGCGAATATCCAGCTCCCGCAAGATGCGCTCGAAGCGCCCGCGATCCTCGGCTATGTCGATGGAGTCGGGGGAAGTGCCCCAGATGGGCGCCTGGGCTGCTGCCAGCCCCTGGGCCAGTTTCAGGGGGGTTTGGCCGCCAAACTGCACGATCAGGCCCACCGGCTGCTCAGCTTCGACCAGGTTCATCACCTCTTCGTGAGTGAGGGGCTCAAAGTAGAGGCGATCGGCGGTGTCATAGTCGGTGGAAACCGTCTCGGGGTTGGAGTTGACCATGATGGTCTCATATCCGAGGCGGCTGAGGGCAAAGGCAGCATGGCAGCAGCAGTAGTCGAATTCGATCCCTTGGCCGATGCGGTTGGGGCCGCCCCCCAGGATCATCACCTTCGGCTTGGCGGTGGGGAAGGTCTCGGATTCGCTCTCGTAGGTGGAGTACTGGTAGGGGGTGGTCGCCTCGAACTCGGCAGCGCAGGTGTCCACCGTCTTGTAGGTGGGGATCACCCCCAGTTGCTTACGGCGATCCCGCACCTGGGCTTCGCTGGAGCCGGTCAGGTGGGCGATCTGCCGGTCGCTGAAGCCCATTTGCTTGAGGTGCCGCAGATCCTCAGCACTCAGGGATCCCAGTTCTCGCCCCTTGAGGGCTTGCTCCACTTCCACCAGCTCCTGCAGCTTGTCGATGAACCAGGGATCAATATGGGTGAGCTGGGCAATTTCCTGGGCCGAAAAACCCATGAGCAGGGCGGTGCGAATGGTCAAGAGGCGAAAGGGGTTGGGGGTGCGCAGGTTGGCCCGCACTTCCTCCGGCTTGGGGAAGACTTCTGGCCGGTCGCTGCCAAAGCCGGGGCGGTCGATCTCCAAAGAGCGCAGCACCTTCTGGATGGACTCCTGGAAGGTGCGGCCAATGGCCATCGCCTCCCCCACCGACCTCATCTGGGTGGTCAAGACCGGCTCCGAACCGGGGAACTTCTCAAAGGCAAAGCGAGGGATCTTGGTGACCACGTAGTCGAGGGTGGGCTCGAAGCTGGCCGGAGTTTTGCGGGTGATGTCGTTGGGGAGCTCCGGCAGCGTGTAGCCCACGGCCAGCTTGGCAGCAATCTTGGCAATGGGGAAGCCGGTGGCCTTGCTGGCCAAAGCAGAAGAGCGGGAAACCCGCGGGTTCATCTCAATCACCCGCACTTCACCGTTGGCGGGGTTGACGGCAAACTGCACGTTGGATCCCCCCGTTTCCACCCCGATCTCGCGCATGATGGCGATGGCATAGTCCCGCAGCCGCTGGTACTCCTTGTCGGTAAGGGTCTGGGCCGGGGCCACGGTGATGGAGTCGCCGGTGTGTACCCCCATGGGGTCGATGTTTTCAATCGAGCAGATGATCACCACGTTGTCCGCCAGATCCCGCATCACCTCCAGCTCAAACTCCTTCCAGCCAATCACCGACTCCTCCACCAGGATCTGGGAGACCGGGCTGGCCTCGAGGCCGGCGGCGCAGATCTCTTCAAATTCTTCTTGGTTGTAGGCCACGCCGCCGCCCGTGCCCCCTAGGGTATAGGCGGGGCGGATGATGAGGGGATAGCCGATCTCGTGGGCGATTTGCTTGGCTTCGGCCAGGCTGCGGGCCAACCCTGACCGCGGTACGGCCAGGCCAAGCCGCTGCATTGCCTGCTTAAACAGCTCCCGATCCTCGGCCTTTTCGATGGCCTCCCGCTTGGCCCCAATTAGCTCCACGCCGTACTGGTCTAGGATCCCGCGCCGGGCCAGTTCCACGGCCACATTTAAGGCCGTTTGTCCCCCCATGGTGGGGAGCAGGGCATCGGGGCGCTCCCGCTCGATGATCTGGGCCACGAAGTCCGCCGTCACCGGCTCGATGTAGACGCGATCCGCCATACTGGGATCCGTCATGATGGTGGCCGGGTTGGAGTTGACCAGGATCACCTCGTAGCCCTCCTCTCGCAAGGCTTTGCAGGCTTGGGTGCCGGAGTAGTCGAACTCGCAGGCTTGGCCAATGACGATCGGCCCCGCTCCAATGAGCAAGATCTTGTGAATGTCGGTACGGCGCGGCATGGGATCCCAGGGGTGGCAGAGTCAGCCTTCTATTGTAGGAGGTCACCTGCAGGTCAAGTTGCTCGTCGGGATCCCTCTTTTTTGGGATTGGCCCGGCTGGCTGCGCTCGCCAACAAAACAGGCAAGGCCGCTGTGCAACTCACTTGGCTCTGAACTCTTGGGGTTGTAGGTGCCGCAGCCAAGCGTTGACGTTGACCCGAATCCGTTGCCCAACTTGTAAGAGGCGGTGCAGATTTTCGGCGGAAATGTCGCGGCACTCTTCTGGGGGCCAAGCCGGGCAGCGGGGGCCGACCTGACGTTCCAGGGTCGCCAGGTAGAGCTCTTGGAGACGATCCAGATTAATGGGCAGGCGCAGATCCGCGGCCAATTGCAACCACTCTTCCAGGTTGTGGAGCTGTTCGCCAACAGTCTCCAGCTCAAAAGCGTGGGCAAGCTGCCACATCCCCCGCTGCAAGAGCCGATCCAGAACACGGGCTGCTTCTTCCCGCCGCAACTGACACCCCAACTGCTCCGCCTCACGGGCGATCGCCCGCAACTCCATCAGGTGATCCCGCTTGCCCTCTTCTATTTCCATCGCCCGCAAACTGTTCAACAGGCGCTGGTTGAGGGTGATCTGAGCTGCGGCCAACAATTCTTCCGGGATCGGCAGGCCATCGGCACGAAAAGCCATCAGGATCCCGTAATTGTCCAGGTAGGTTTGGCGATAGAGTTGGGCCAGGCGGTCTAGGGTATCTTGGGTAAGCCAGCGCATCATCTGCTGCCGGTCTTCGTCGTTCAGGGCGTTGAGGTCAAAGGTTTCCGGCCCAAACAGATCTTGCAGAGCCAGGATCATCTCCACCCGACTGGGGGATCCGGCCAGCAAGCGGGTTTTCAACTGTTCATAGCTGCGCCGCCCGGCAAACGGCCTAACGCCACATTGAAAGTCCCAGCCGCCGATGTGGAGCATGGCGTAGATCAGATCGTGCTCTTCGCGGGTGCTGGGAAAGGTAAGCTTCACCCGCCCGATGGCCAGTGTGGATCCCCCTATCGTCAGGCGCTCCTGATCCACTGGATCCAACCCATACCCTTGGGAGCGGGGGATGCCGTTAAAGAGAGACAGCATGGCGTGCTGGGCCACCAGCCGCTGTGGGCTGACCAGGGTGGGACGCACCAAGGCGCAGTAGACCCCCTTGCCGTCTTTGTAGAGGTCGAGGTTGCTGGGAGCCTTGCTCAGGCGGTTGAGGAACTCCTCTTCTAGGCTCACATCCGTCACGGCTGCCGCCAACTGGATAGCCCGTGCCGCATAGCGCAGGATCTGCACCCCTTCAGGACGGGATAGCTCCTCAAAAAACCAGCCACAACTGGTAAACATCAACTGGCTGTAGCGCTGCATCTCCAACAGGCGCAGCACCTGCACCTGATCTTCAGCCCTGAGGCGGTGGCTCTGATGCTCCCGCAAAAACGAATCGCAGCGCTCCCGATCCAAGATCACCTCAATGTAGTGATCCCGCGCCAGCCAGGGATCCCGCAGGTAGGCTCTGGCTTCCGTCTCGTAGATCTCGGCAAGCTGATCCCGCAGCCAGTTGAGGGCCTCCCGCAACGGTTGCCGCCAGCGTTGGTGCCACCCACCCACCGCTCCACAGCCACAGTCGCGCGACCAACGTCCTACCCCGTGGGCGCAGCTCCAGGCGGTGACCGGTTTCAGTTGCACCTCCCAAGTGGGGGGATGTTGGCTGAGAAAATGGCTGTAGTTGCCCACCTGCCAGCCCCGGCGAGGAAATTCCTCGCAAAAGGCATAGGCCAGCGTGCGCTCCACTCCGCGCTTGTGGTGGCCAAAAGTCTCGCCATCGGTGGCACAGTTGACCAGATAGGCTTCCCCCTCGGTGTCCGGGCGCAGAGCGGAACGGATCCGCTCCGCCAGCGACTGGGTGCTGTAAACGATATCCCCAAAGCCCAAGTCACGGGAAATGGGGCCGTCGAAAAAGAAAATATCCAAGTACCCCTCTCGGTCGGGGGTAAAGCAGCGGTAGGGCCGCCGGGGATCGATCTGGTTCTGGCTGACATCCATCCATTCCGTTTGCCCCAAAGGGCGAACGCGCTGCGCCTGGCTGGGGGCCAAAATGACGAAGCGGATCCCACAGTCGACCAAGGCTGTAACCGTCGCCGCGTCGATGGCGGTTTCCGCCAGCCACATACCTTGAGGATGGCGCCCAAAACGGTGTTGGAAATCGGCAATCCCCCAGCGAATCTGGGTGTACTTGTCGCGCTCGTTGGCCAGCGGCAGGATGACGTGGTTGTAGACTTGGGCGATGGCATTGCCATGCCCCTCCAGCCGCTCGGCGCTGAGACGGTCGCCGGCCAAAATGCGCTGGTAAACCTCAACGTCGTGCTCCTCCAGCCAAGAGAGGAGGGTGGGGCCGAAGTTAAAGCTCAGGAATTCATAGTTATTGACAATGCGCACCACCCGTCCCTGGTCATCCAGAACGCGGGCAAAGGCATTGGGCCGATAACACTCCGCCAGAATGCGCTCGTTCCAGTCGTGAAAGGGGCTGGCGCTGGGCTGACGCTGAATGCGGTTAAGCCAGGGATCCTCCCGCGGCGGCTGATAGAAATGGCCGTGTAACACCACGTAGGGAGCAGTTGCCCTTGGCCGCGCCGAGGCCCGATCGCCAGCCCCCGCCGAGAAGGGAGCTATCTGGGTCGGCGAGTCTCCATAGCCTGACTGTGCCGCTGGCCTGTCGGAATTCTTGGAGCCACTCGGCATCATAAGATCACACTCCTTAAGCTCCCCCCAACTTGGGTTACAGGGGGACGAGCTGTTAACTTAAATTCATATTCATACGTTACAGCGATCCCCGATCTGCGGCGGTGAATGTAAAAGATTCAGTTAGAAATTTGACAGGTAACAAACATCGGTCAGTAATCTTTGCGTTTTTCCCACAACAGAAGGGATCGCGGCTGGATCCCTTCCCTGAGCAGACCCAAGCTCGCCAACTTACATTGCCCAGCGCCACCAGCCCAGACCCACCAGCACCGCCGTGATGCCGTAGAGGCATCCCACCACCTGCACCTCTGACCAGCCGCCCAGCTCCAGATGGTGGTGCAAGGGCGACATGCGCAGCAGCCGTTTGCCTTGTCCGGTTTTGCGTTTGGTGTACTGGAAGTAGCCCACCTGCAGGATCACCGACAGGGCTTCTGCCACCAGCACTGCGCCCATCCAGGCCAGGGCCCAGAGCTGATCCCCCAACAGCGCCAGCCCTGCCAGAGCGCCCCCCAAGCCCAGGGAGCCGGTATCGCCCATAAATAGCCGCGCCCGGTGGTGGTTGTGCACCAGAAAGCCCAGACAGGCGCCGCTGAGAGCGAAGGCCAGCCCTGCCAACTCCGAATCCGCTGCTGTCAACCCAAGCCCCGCCAGGACAAGGGCCACCACCCCTGCCGCCAAGCCGTCCATGCCGTCGGCAAGGTTGACGGCGTTGTTGGTTCCCACCAACACAAACAAAGCCAGCGGCCAGAACAGCCAGCCTAGGGAGAGGGTGCCTATTCCCGGCAGGGTTAGAACGGTAGGGATCCCTTGCCAGGCCAGGTAGCCGCAAAAAACCAGCCCAATCCCCACCTGGAGCAAAAGCTTCGCTTTGGGGGGCAACCCCTTGTTGGAGCGCTGCCGGATGACCAGCCAATCGTCCAGCCAGCCGACCAAGCCATAGGCCAGCGCCAGCAGCGCCACCGCCAGCCACTGGGGATCCCAGCCGCTCCAGCTCCCGGCCACCAGCAGCCCCACAGGCAAAAAGCTGATCCCACCCATCGTCGGCGTGCCTGCTTTCTTATGGTGGGACGGGGGCCCCTCTTGGCGGATGACCTGCCCTGCCTTCCAGCGCCGCAAGGCAGGGAGGAGCAGGGATCCCAGCAAGGCCGAAGCCAACACGCTCAATCCAAAGGGGACGATCACCTGGGGCCGGATCCCGATCACCAGGGCCGAGAGGGCCAAGCCCAGAGTCAGGGAGAGCGCCATCCCACCCCAGTCCGCCTCTTCCAGATCGGGAAGCGTATCCGCATCCGTCCTTTCTGAACCCCTCACACCTTCAACCTCCAACACGCCACAACCGCTCAAAAAACTCCGGCAGGGGAGCCCAAGAAAACTCTATCCTGCCGGAAGCTCAGAGGTGAAGGGCCGGTGGGCGCCTAGTAGGGCCACTTCCAGTTGCGCACCTCCGGCAGATCCTCCCCATGTTCGCGGATGTACTGCTTGTGCTCGACGAGCTTATCCTGAATGATCTGCTTGATGTGGGCCCGCTCGTATTTGAAGCGCTCCACCCGGTCTAACACGTCATCCGCCAAGCTGAAGCGATCCACCTCGTTGAGGACGCACATGTCGAAGGGGGTGGTGGTGGTGCCTTCCTCCTTGTAGCCGCGCACGTGCAGGTTGTGGTGGTTGGGACGGCGGTAGGTGAGGCGGTGGATCAGCCAGGGGTAGCCGTGGAAGGCAAACACGATGGGCTTATCGGGCGTGAAGATACTGACGTAATCCACATCGCTGAGGCCGTGGGGGTGTTCGCTGGGCGGCTGCAACTTCATCAGGTTCACCACGTTCACCACCCGGATCTTGATGTCCGGCAGGTGCTGCCGCAAAAAGTCCGCCGCCGCTAGGGTTTCCATCGTCGGCACATCGCCGCAGCAGGCCATCACCACATCCGGCTCGGAGCCCTGGTCGTTGCTGGCCCACTCCCAGATCCCCAGGCCCTGGGTGCAGTGCTTGATGGCGGCATCCATGTCCAGATACTGCAGGGCCGGCTGTTTCCCTGCCACGATCACGTTGACGTAGTGGCGGCTGCGCAGGCAGTGGTCGGCCACCGAGAGCAGGGTGTTGGCATCCGGGGGCAGATAGACGCGGATGATTTCGGCTTTTTTGTTGACCACGTGATCCAAAAAGCCGGGATCCTGGTGGCTGAAGCCGTTGTGATCCTGCCGCCACACGTGGGAGGTGAGCAGGTAGTTGAGGGAGGGAATGGGCCGCCGCCAAGGGATGTGTCGGGTGGTTTTCAGCCACTTGGCGTGCTGGTTGAACATGGAGTCCACCAGGTGGATGAAGGCTTCGTAGCAGGAGAAGAAGCCGTGGCGGCCTGTCAACAGGTAGCCCTCCAGCCAGCCCTGACAGACGTGCTCGCTCAAGATCTCCATCACCCGCCCATCGGGGGAGAGGTGCTCGTCGTAGTCGTAGATAGGGGCCACCCAGGTGCGGTCGCTGGCCTCAAACACGGCGTTCAGACGGTTGGATGCAGTTTCGTCGGGGCCGAAGAGGCGGAAGTTGTGGGGGTTGAGCTTCATTACATCTCGCAAAAACTGTCCCAGCACCTTCGTGGCTTCGGCTTCGAGGGTGCCGGGGTGGGGTACGTCTACGGCGTAGCGGCGGAAGTCCGGCATTTTCAGCTCCCGCGTCAGCAGGCCGCCGTTGGCGTGGGGCAGGGCGCCCATGCGTTTTTCCCCTTTGGGGGCCAGCTCTTGCAGCTCGGGCCGCAAACGGCCGTTTTCGTCGAAGAGCTCTTCTGGCTTGTAGCTGCGCATCCACTCTTCCAGGAGCTTGAGGTGCTCCGGGTTCTTGGCCAGATCCGCCAGTGGCACCTGGTGGGAGCGCCAGAAATCCTCTACTTTTTTGCCGTCCACCTCTTTGGGGCCCGTCCAGCCTTTGGGGGTGCGCAGGATGATCATCGGCCACTGCAGACGGGTAGGATCCCCTTTGCTGCGGGCGTGCTGCTGGATTTCTTGAATCTCGTGGATCACCGTGTCCAAAGTGGCGGCCATCAACTGGTGCATCTGGGCTGGCTCGGAGCCTTCGACAAAGTAGGGCTTGTAGCCATAGCCCACAAACAGGCTTTGCAGCTCTTCACGGCTGAGGCGGGCCAGGATCGTCGGGTTGGCGATCTTGTAGCCGTTGAGGTGCAGAATCGGCAGCACCGCCCCGTCGTGGATGGGGTTGAGGAATTTGTTGGAGTGCCAAGAGGCGGCCAGGGGGCCGGTCTCGGCTTCTCCATCCCCGACTACACAGGCCACCAGCAGATCGGGGTTGTCGAAGGCCGCCCCAAAGGCGTGGGCTAGAGCATAGCCCAGCTCTCCCCCCTCATGGATGGAGCCGGGGGTTTCCGGGGCCACGTGGCTGGGTACGCCGCCGGGGAAGGAGAACTGCTTGAAGAGCTTGCGCATGCCCTCGGCGTCTTGGCTGATGTTGGGGTACACCTCGCTGTAGGTGCCCTCCAGGTACGTGTTGGCCACCAGAGCGGGGCCGCCATGGCCGGGGCCGGTGATGTAGAGGATGTTGAGGTTTTCCCGCTTGATGATGCGGTTGAGATGCACGTAGATAAAATTCAGCCCCGGTGTGGTGCCCCAGTGCCCCAGCAGGCGCGGCTTCACATGCTCCAGCTTGAGGGGTTCCCGCAGCAGCGGGTTGTCCATCAGGTAAATCTGCCCCACCGACAGGTAGTTGGCGGCCCGCCAGTAGGCGTCCATTTTGCACAGTTCGTCGTCGGTCAGCGGTTTTGTCGAGAGCTGTTCTGCCAAAACCATAGCCGTACCCCCTAGGTATCTCTACTCCCATGGTGAGCCAGGTTGGGGCGTAGGCTTGGGGATCTTGGGATTCCTTTGGATTTGGGAGATGGGGTGAGGGTTGACAAGGGCGGGCCTAGGTAGAGCTGCAGCATTTTGCCCATGACCATTAGATACTCTCCCTGAGGG
>NZ_JANSJI010000035.1:0-13859 GCF_047462475.1 Synechococcus sp. H55.11 | reverse complement strand
CCCTCACCCCCAACCCCTCTCCCTGAGGGAGAGGGGAGTTAGGGATCGATGTGACAAACCTATTGTTGAATAAGGCCATGGAGATTACCCAGCAGCGAGGAAGCGTTGAGCAAAAGTTGGCATCATCCGGCGTTGGGTTAGTCTTGCTCAAGCGGCAGGTATCTGTTACCACCACCAGGGCTTGAGGGGGGTGCCGTCGGGGAAGATGAGGCCGACAATCTGGGATCCGCTGTGCTTGAGGCCCTCGATCTGGGCGCCTTGCAGGTTGGCTTGGGTCAGGTTGGCGCGGCTGACATCAGCCCAGCGCAGGTTGGCCCCCTGGAACTGGGCCTGGCGCAGCTCGGCGCCGCTGAGATCGGCTCCTTCCAGGTCGGCATTTTGCAAGTTGGCCCCCCGCAGATCCGCCCGCTGCAGGTTGGCCCCCCGCAAGTCTGCTCCTTCCAGGTCAGATCCGCGCAGATCGACGCGCTTCAGGTCGGCCCCCCGCAGCCGGATCTGGCGCAGCACCAGCCCCCTCAAGTCGGCCTTGCTCAGGTCTTGGCCACAGAGATCCTGCCCCTCTCCTCCCCAGTTCTGCAACTGCCAGATGTGGCGCAGCCGCTCCTCCAGGTGGGTCTCTTGGGAAAGCCGGGATCCCCGCAGGCTGGTGCCGCTGACTTTGGCCCCTCTCAAGTCGGCTCCCTCCAGATCGGCCCCCTGTAAGTCGGCTCCGCTCAGCTTGGCCCCTTGCAAATTGGCCTGGCGCAGATCCGCTTGCTGCAGTTGGGCGCCGTTGAAGTTGCAAAAGCGCAGGTTGGCCTTTCTCAAATTGGCTTCGTGGAAGTTAGCACCCCCCAGCCGCGCCTCTTGCAGATCCACTCCCTCCAAGTCGGCGTAGGTGAAGTCCCGCTCGCCGCGCCGATAGGCCACGATCACCCCTTGCGCTCCCCCCACCGGGCGAAAGGGGCTGTAGGCGCGACAGGCCCGCTCCGCCTCCGGCTGCCCTAGCTGCGACAACAAGCGCCAAGCCGCCAGGCGCACCGCCCAAGAGCTGTTGCCGGCCAGGGCCGCAATCAGCTCGGCCAGGCCCGCCGATCCGTACTCCAGCAACTGGGGCAACGTAGCCAGGCGCACCGCTTCGTCGCTGTGGGCAAGGCGCCGCCGCGCCCCCTCGATGCCTCCCAACACCAAAGCCTGGGCCGGGGCGGTCGCCGTTTGACCCCCCAACACCAGATCCCAAAGTCGTGGCCGGGTGCCACCGGAGAGCTGGGAGTTGCCGATCATGGGCCCGGCTATACCCAACGTCCCACCACGACGCGGATGGTGCCATCCTCCAACACTTCTTCGGCCTCAATGGCATAGCCCTGTTCCCGGGCCGAGCGCAGCAAGCTTTTGTGGGCGTAGCGCTGCAAAATCGGCTCCAAGAAGGTCTGGGGATCGATACCTGCTCCCCACAGATCGGTCACCAGCTCGTAGTGATCCCCGTTGCGGCGAAAGCCGATGTCGAAGCCATTTTGCTGACGGATCACCAAGTCGGCGCGGGTGCGATTCCACAGGTAGCCGCGCAAGCTGGCATCCCGCTGCACGGCGTAGCCCAGTTCCTTTAGGGTCTCTTCCAAGAGCTCGGCGTCCTTGATTTGCACTTGCAGAGTGGTGAAGTGAGACATGGCGGTTACAATCCTTTGCGGGATGGAGACGGGATCCTCCACTATAAAGTGCCCTTGCGGTTGTGGAAAAAATGTGAAAAAGCATCACGTGGATCCCTAACTCCTCCCCTGGACAAAGGAGTCGCGGAAGTGTCTCAATCGGGTTTGCAATGAGCCTATCTGTGGGCGGATCCCTGCCGGCAAAATGGTTTAATGGGAGTTTAGCCCTTCACTTGACCCCTATGGCTGAGACCTTTCTTTACAACGCCTTGCGTGCCGCCCTCGACGAAGAAATGGCCCGCGATTCCAATGTATTCGTGCTGGGAGAGGATGTCGGCCATTACGGCGGCTCCTACAAAGTCACCAAAGACCTGTATCGCAAGTATGGGGAGATGCGCCTGCTGGATACCCCCATTTGCGAGAACAGCTTCACCGGCCTGGCCATCGGGGCAGCCATGACCGGCTTGCGCCCGGTGGTGGAAGGGATGAACATGGGTTTTTTGCTCCTGGCCTTCAACCAAATCGCCAACAACGCCGGCATGCTGCGCTACACTTCCGGCGGCAACTTTAAGATCCCACTGGTCATCCGCGGGCCGGGCGGGGTGGGCCGCCAGTTGGGAGCCGAGCACTCGCAGCGGCTGGAGGCTTACTTTCAAGCGGTGCCCGGCCTCAAGATCGTGGCCTGTTCAACCCCTTACAATGCCAAGGGTTTGCTCAAGTCGGCCATCCGCGACGACAACCCCGTTCTCTTTTTCGAGCATGTGCTCCTGTACAACTTAAAAGAAGATCTGCCGGAGGAAGAGTATCTTTTGCCTCTGGATAAAGCCGAAATTGTCCGATCCGGGTCGGACGTTACCCTGCTCACCTACTCGCGCATGCGCCACCACGTGCTCAAGGCTGTGGATACTTTGGTGTTACAGGAGATCGATCCCGAGGTGATCGATTTGATTTCCCTCAAACCTCTGGATATGGAGACCATTGCTGCTTCGGTGCGCAAAACCCACCGGGTGGTCATCGTTGAAGAAGACATGAAAACAGGCGGCATTGGGGCGGAGCTGACCGCCCGCATCATGGAAGAATTGTTTGACGAGCTGGACGCGCCGGTGGTGCGGTTGGCCTCCCAGGACATTCCCACCCCCTACAACGGCACGCTGGAGGCAGCCACGATCGTGCAGCCGGCAGATATTGTGGCGGCGGTGGAGCGGCTCCTCTACGCTGATTAGAGCCCCTGGCATCAGACGTCGAAATCCTACTCCCAGCTCCGCAATCACCTGCAAAGTTCTCAGGGCAACCTTGCTAAGATTTCCATGGCAGGGATCCCAGGCTATGCAAGGCGTACTGCTGATCCTCTACATGTTGTTTGTCAGTGGCCTGATTGCCGTGGTTGGGGATCGGGTCGGCTATCGGATTGGCAAAAAGCGCCTCACCTGGTTTAACCTGCGCCCCCGCCACACGGCCGTTTTGGTAGCCGTGATTACCGGGGTGAGCATCTCGGCGCTGACCTTGGGCACACTGCTGCTCCTCAACCGCTCCCTGTCGGAGGCCCTGTTCAGCTACACCAACCAAATTGCCCAGGCGGAGCAGGAGCTGCGGGCCCTCAACCACCAAAAGGCCCTGCTGGAAGCCGAAAATGCCGCTCTCAGGGTTGAGCGAGACCGCCTCAAGCTGGATCTCGACCAGTTTCGCAGCCAGCAATCGGCAGCCCAGACCCGCCTGAGCGAAGTCCGGGATCAACTGACCTTGGCGCTGCAGGAGCGGCAAGAGGCAGAGGCCAAGCTGGCGGCAGCCAATGAGCAACTGGCCCAGGTGCAGCCCAGCCTGGCTCGAGCCCAGGCCGAGTTGGAGGCGGTGAAGGCAGAGGTGGAGTCGGCCCGGCAGGTCATTGCCACGCTGCAGTCGCAAAAACAAGCCCTGCAACTGGATCGGGATCAGTTAGAGCGCTCGTTGGATACGGCCCAGGCAGCTCTGGCCCAACTGGAGAGCCAAAAAAAACAGCTTGAGCAGGAGATCGAGCAGCTCAACCAGTTGGCGGTGCGGTTGCGGCGGGGAGAGTTGGCCATCCTGGCCGGAGAAGTCTTGGCGACGGGGGTTGTCGAGTCGCCGGAAGGGGCCAAACCGGAGGTGATCCGGCAACAGTTTGAGCGACTGTTGGCTCAGGCCGAGCGACGGGCCCTCGCCCTCGGATCCCAGCCCATGCCCCCTCTGGAAAACGCGATCTTGATCCGCCGCGAGGATGCCGATCAAGCCTTGGAAAAGCTACAAGAACCCGGTAGCTGGGCGGTGCGCATTCTCTCGCTCTCCAATCGGCTCAAGGGCGAGCCTGTGCCTGTGCTGGTACAGATCTACCCCAACCAGCGGATTTTCGCCAAGGGATCCGTGCTGGCCCAGGGGGTGATCCAGCCGGGTTTGAGCGAAAATCAAATCCAGCAGCAACTGCTGCGACTGCTGAACCAGGCCAATCAGCGCTCGCAAGAGGAGGGGCTCCTCTCCGATCCCATCACCGGCACCGTTGGGGAATTCTCGCAGGTGAAGTTTTTGGAAGTGGTGCAGCGCCTCCGTCAAAGCACCACCCCTATGGATGTAAAGCTGGTTGCCGACACAGACATTTACACGGCGGGGCCGTTGCGGGTGAGTTTTCTGATGGCCGACCAACCCAGCTCTTCTGGAGTTTCACAAGCGGGGCCCCCTGAGGGATGATGGACTCACTCCGTCCGGTAAGGCTGGAAGAGGGGCGGGTGCTGATCGGTTTTGACCCGGGGCGGGACAAATGTGGCCTTGCCGTTGTGCAAGTCCGGCCGGTGTGGCAGGTCTTGCATCGGGAAGTGGTCTTGGCAGGGGAGGCGCCGGCCAGGTTGCAGAGCCTCTGGCAGCAGTTTGGAGCGGAGCGGGTGATCCTGGGCAACCAGACGACGGCCCAGGCCTGGAAACACCAACTGGAATCACTCATCCCCCCGCCGCAGATCGTCCTGGTGGACGAGCGCCACAGCTCGGAAGAGGCCCGGCGGCGCTACTGGGATTTTTACCCGCCGCGAGGATGGGAGCGACTGTTGCCCAAGGGGATGCGGATGCCGGCCAAGGCGTACGATGATCTGGTGGCTCTGATTCTGGTGGAGCGCTATTGTCGTGAGACTGAGCCGACGTGAGCTGCTGCAGGGGATCCTGCTGGGGCTGATGGTGACAGGGTGTGGTGGGCACCTGCCTCTGATTGTGGCGCTCAAGCAAGGGATCCCCGCCAGCCTGGTGAACGAGTTTCGCCGCCGCACTCAGGCCCGCTTTCGGCTGCAACTGGTGGATGAGCGGGCCCAACTGCTGGCCTATCTGCGGCAGAGCGTCCAGCCGCCTGGTTCGGCCTGGCGGGTTCGGCGGCCGGTGGCAGCTCTAAGCTTGTTGGGGGCCGACGCTTTGGATCGGGCCGTGGCTGCCGGATGGCTGGATCCCTTGCCGCCTGAGCTTTTGGGGGAACGATGGTCCAATTTGGATCCCCGCTGGCAAGCCGCTGCGCGCCGGGAAGGACAGATCTGGGGTGTGCCTTGGCGCTGGGGGGTAACGGCCATCGCCTACCGCCGCGATCGGGTGGGCAAGCCGATTCGGGACTGGGAAGATCTGTGGCGGCCTGAGCTGACCGGCAAGATCACCCTGCCGGATCACCCGCGGGAGGTGATCGGGCTTGTCCTCAAAAAGATGGGCCGCTCCTACAACGATCCCCTCGACCCTGAGGATGTCGAACTCCGGCAAGAGCTGGGATCCCTGCACCGCCAGGTTTTGGCCTATACTTCCGCCGACTACCTGCCCATCTTGCGCCTGGCCGATAGCTGGGTGGCCGTGGGCTGGTCGCAGGATCTCTATGCCACCCAAGCCAACTACCCGGAGCTGGAAGTGGTGATCCCGGCGTCTGGCTCCGCCATCTGGTGGGATGTCTGGGTGCGACCTCACCTCAAAAACCCTGCCGACCCAGAATCAACCCAGACAGATGCTGGATCCCTGCTGGCCAACTGGATTGACTTTGTCTTGAATCCTGAGTTTGCCCCTCGCCTGGTGAATCTGAGCGGGATCGCTTCGGTTGTGCCGCTGGATTTGGCGCAACTGGCCCCCCGCCTGCAACGCCGAGCCGACTTTCAAATCTCCACTTGGCAACGCGCAGAGATCTGGCGCCCCTTGAGCTCAGCCGAGGCCGAGTCCTATCTCAATCTCTGGGATCAAATGCGACGGGGCCTTCTGTAGAGCCACGGCCCGTGGCAGGCTTTGGCATCTATCGGGTGGACAGTTGAGAAGTCTTGTGCCGGCCCGCAATACTTTGTCAAGGTTTGCAACGCTGCTGAGGAGCTGTGGTAGGATGCCTGCTGTCTGATGAGCCAGTCGCATTTGCATCGAGGAGAGCGCCTTGAGCCTGAGAGTTGCTGTTGTGGGAGGTGGCCCAGCCGGAGCCTCTGCCGCCGAAGTTTTGGCCCAAGCCGGAATTGAAACCTTTTTGTTGGAGCGGAAGCTGGACAACGCCAAGCCCTGCGGGGGGGCCATTCCCCTCTGTATGGTCTCCGAATTCAACCTCCCTGAGGAGATCATTGACCGCAAAGTGCGCAAGATGAAGATGATCTCCCCTTCCAACTATGAGGTGGATATCGTCCTCGACAACGAAAACGAATACATCGGCATGTGCCGCCGCGAGATCTTGGATGCCTTCTTGCGCAACCGTGCCCATCAAAAAGGGGCGGAGCTGATCAACGGCAAAGTGATGCATCTGGAAATTCCCCAAAATAACCGGGATCCCTACATCCTCCACTACAACGATTTCTCCGACGGCTCGAGGCAAGGGAGACCGCGTTCTTTGGCGGTGGATGTGGTGATCGGGGCGGATGGGTTCCACTCCAAGGTGGCGGAAGCCATTGGTGCTGGCGACTACAACTATGCCCTGGCCTTTCAGGAGCGGATTCGGCTCCCGGACGACAAAATGGCCTACTACGAAGAGCGGGCAGAGATGTACGTGGGGGACGATGTTTCTCCAGACTTCTATGCCTGGGTCTTCCCCAAGTCCAACCATGTAGCCGTAGGCACCGGCACCATGAAGGCCAACCAGGCCAACATCCAAAAGTTGCAAGCTGGGATCCGTGCCCGCGCTGCCGAGCGGATTCGGGGGGGGCAGGTGATTAAGGTAGAGGCCCATCCGATCCCGGAGCATCCGCGTCCGCGCCGCGTGGTGGGCCGTGCGGCTTTGGTGGGAGATGCGGCAGGCTATGTAACCAAATCCAGCGGCGAAGGGATCTATTTTGCCGCCAAGTCGGGCCGCATGTGTGCCGAGACCATCGTCGAGACCTCCAACGGCGGGAAGCGCGTCCCCAGCGAGGAGGAGCTCAAGCTGTATCTCAAGCGCTGGGATCGCCAATACGGCCTGACCTACAAGGTTTTGGATATTCTACAACGGGTGTTCTACCGTTCCAACGCCACTCGCGAAGCCTTTGTGGAGATGTGCGCCGACCGGGATGTGCAGCGGCTAACCTTTGACAGCTACCTCTACAAGACGGTGGTGCCCATGAACCCTTGGGTGCAGTTCAAGATCACGGTCAAAACCCTGGGCAGCCTGATCCGCGGCAACGCTTTAGCTCCCTGAGGATCCCTACTGCCACTGGAAGGTGACGGTAACGCGATCCCAATTGGCTTCCGTTTTCAGCACACTGGCAGAGGCCCGTTGTCCGGCGGGCACATCGCTGGGCTCAAACGCGGCCACCCGCGTATCGATGACTGCTTCTCCCTGATAGAAGGTGAAACGAGCGCGGGCGTTGAGAACGGTGCGGGTGCTGCGGTTGATCGCCTCCACGCTCAGGCGGCTGCCGGCCCCTACCCGTTCTTCTCGAATGGATCCCACGATCACGAAATCTCCCGGGTTGGGCGCAGATGTGGCGGCGGTCGGCGTTGGGCTGGCCATCGGTGGGGCCGTCTCGTTCTGCTTGAGGAGCTCCAAAACGCGGGCCAACTCTTGCTGGAAAAAAACAAAGGCTTCCCGCGATTGGTTGGCTACCTGGGCCAAAATCAGCCGATCCGACTCCTCTACCGGAATTTCCAGCAGGGGGGCCGGCCCTTTGAGGGTGACTCGAATGCTGGCGACCTCTTGGTTGATGAACTTATCCAGGTAGGGAAAGATGTTGAGAATGCAGTCTTGAAAGGATCCCATCGGCATAATGCGATTGTTCGTCAGCACCAAGTCGGCCCGCTCACAGCTAGCCCGATCCTCCATATCGATCTCCAGGGGCACGCGGAAGGATCCCAGGCTAGTGTTGGTGATGGTGACGCCAATGCCGTACACCTCCTGTCGCCAGCCGTGGATGATCTCCAGGCTGGGACTGGTCACTTCCTCGGTGAAGTACTCTCCCGCCCAGACAGGGGATCCCCCCAGAGATAGGGTCAATAGCAACACAGGGAAATAGCAGGTCAGTCTCCGGTTCACCTCAACCTTCCTCCACGCACAGCTTGTGAATTCTGGGGCAAGGCATCGATTTGCTTCCCTGAGATGGAAATAGCCTAGCCTCAGAGCTACCGCCCAACCAAGAGACGCACCTTTTGCACTGGACACCCTCTCCGCCCCGACCTTTTGCACCAGCAGCCAATGGTCATCTCCGCAGGTATCCGAAATATCCATTTTTACCTCAAAGCACCCCCTCAGCGGGTCTGGAGAGGCCATTCTTTGCAGGGATCCCCAAAGATCGCCACCTACTCCGTACACTGGGATCCTGGGGGGGCATGATGACCGGACAACGACTCAGCCTGTGGACGAAGCTGGCCTATGGGGTGGGGGATCTGGGCACGGGCATAACGGCCAATATCCTCATCTTTTTCCTGCTGCCCTTTCTCACCAATACCGTCGGCATGGCGGCGGGCCTGGCCGGCAGCATCTACGCCATCACCCGCTTTTGGGATGCCATCAACGATCCCCTCATCGGCATCCTCAGCGACCGCACCCGCAGCCGTTGGGGTCGTCGCCGCCCCTGGCTGCTGTTTTCGGCTCTTCCCTTTGCCCTGACCTTTGCGGCGCAGTGGTGGATCCCTTTTCCCGGTCGAACTGGGCTTTTGTTTGCCTATTACCTGGCGGTGTCGCTGCTGTTTAACACCTTCTACTCTGCCGCCAACATTCCCTATGCCTCTCTGACAGCGGAGCTGACCCAAGACTACGACGAGCGCACCCAGCTCAACCAGTTCCGCTTTGCCTTCTCGGTGGGGGGCAGCATGGTTGCAGTAGTCAGCTTTCCGCTTTTGGTTAACCTGCTGCCGGATCGGGCTGCCGGCCATCTGCTGGCGGGAGCTTGTTTTGGGGGGCTCTCGGCTGTGCCCCTGCTGCTCTGCTTTTGGGGGGTGCGAGAACGGTATCAATCCTGGCGGGATCCGCTGCCCCTACTGCAGCAACTGCGGGTGGCCTTCAGCAACCGCCCCTATCTATTTGTCAGCGGCATCTACCTGTGTTCTTGGCTGGCGTTTCAGTTTACGGCCACGATCATCCCCTATTTCATTGTTTTCTGGATGCAGTTGCCGGAGGTGTGGATCTCGCTGGTGGTGTTGGCGGTTCAGAGCGTTGCGGTGCTGACCCTGTTTGCCTGGACGCGACTGAGCGCCCACCTGGGCAAGCGCGCCATGTACCTGATCGGGGCGGGGTTTTGGCTGATCTCGCAAGCCGGCCTGTTTTTCCTACAGCCCGGCCAGGAGCGGCTCATGATTGCCCTGGCGCTGTTGGCGGGGGTGGGGGTTTCGGCCACGGCCTATCTCGGCCCCTGGTCGATGTTGCCGGATGTCATCGACCTGGATGAGCTGCAAACTGGGGAGCGGCGGGAAGGGATCTTTTGTGCCTTGATGGTGTTCCTGCAAAAGGTAGGCCTAGGACTGGGGCTGTTTTTCCTAGGGCAAGTTCTGGAGTGGTCTGGCTTTATCCCTTCGGTGGCCGGGGGGCCGCCGCCCACCCAGCCGGAATCGGCCCTGTTGGCCATCCGCCTTGCCATTGGCCCCTTGCCGGCGGTGGTTTTAATCGGCGGCATCCTGCTGGTGTGGCTCTACCCCATCACCCGGCAGCGCCACCGGCAGATCCTGCAGGAACTAGAAGCAAGACGGGCGGGATCCGCCTAGACAAGAGCCGCTTCCCCTCTTTAGTTGAGGATGATGCGCAGGCCGCTGCCGGAAGGCTGCACCGGCTCGGAGTTGGGCAGAATCCGCAGGCCGCTGCCGCTGGGCCGGATCCCGGTGTTGTCGGTATTGACGAAGAAGGTGTTGGAGCGGCCATCCCGCTCGTAGACCACCACGTCGTTGGAATTGAACTGGGAGCGGCAGATGATGGGGGAGTTGTCGGCAGCAGTGGCGGCGCTGCAGCGGTAGCCAGGGGCAGAGACCACTTGGCCCTCGGCATCGATGGAAAAAGGAACTCCCCCGGGCGGGAACGGAGCCAAGAGCGGCTGGTCGGGGTTGAGGATAACCGAGCCACCGGTGCTGGGTTCGACAACGATCCCGCGGCCATCAATGACGATCCGCTGAGCTTGTACAGGAGCGACAGCCCCCAAGAGCAAAGCCAGGCTTAGCCCCAGTGGGCGGGGAAAAAACAGTTTCATCGGACCTCTCCTTTGGCCCAGGGCCATTCCACTCTTTGGGATCCATCGGCTACCTTGGAGGGATCCCTAACTTGATCTTGGCCCAGGTAGGGAGGATAACCCAGGGCGGAAGCCGTCACCTCGCTTGCCAGGATGGGCACTTGGCCTTCGGCTCGACTACCACAGCCCGGAACGCCCCAGCGCCAGACCCACCACCAACATCCCCAACACCAGAAAAGGCTGAGCGCTGGCCTGGTATTTCACGTCGTTGTTGAGGGGATCCCGCAGCAGGTACATGTCTTGGAAGGTGATCTGGGGGATAATGAGCAGCACCAAAATCGCCGCATAGAGTTTTAGGCCGGCTCCCAGCAAAAACGAGGCCATGCCGAACTGAAATAGATCAATCATCAGCGCCGCGATCCAGGCCGCCCCCACAGCGCCAAACATCACCGGCAAAGAGGCGAGTCCAAATTGTCTATCTCCCTCGATGCTTTTGAAATCGTTGACCACGGCAATCCCCAGGCCGGCCAAGCTGTAGATTAGAGTTAGGATGCAGACTGTCCAGTTGAGCTGGCCAAACAGGGCGTGGCCTGTCCACCAGGGCAAAGCAATGTAGCTGGCGCCCAGGGCGTAGTTGCCCAGCCAGCCATTGCGCTTCAGTTTCAGGGGCGGCGCCGAGTAGATGTAGGCAATTAGGGCTCCCGCCAGGGCAATGCAGGTGATCACCGGGAAGTCGTGGCCGGTGTACCAGTCCAGGGCATAGGCCAACCCCAGCCCCAAGATCAGCAGCACCCAGATCTGGATAACCACCCGCTGCAGGGAGATGGCCCCGGAAGGGATGGGGCGGTAAGGCTCGTTGATGGCGTCGATGTCGCGGTCGTAGTACTCGTTCAGGGTCTGGGTGTAGCCGGTCATCAGGGGGCCGGCCAGGATCATGCCCACCAGGATGAGGGCCACGTTCTCCCAAGTCCAGGTAAAGTGGCCAGAAGAGGCCGCCCCCGGAATCAGGCCCCACACCAGCGGGATCCAGGTGACGGGCTTCATCAGTTGCAGGTGGACTTGCCAAACGGAGCGAGACTCCACCTCTGCCCCTTTCATGCCCAAAAGTTGACGGACACGCCGGCTGGCGGATCCTTGGTCGGTTTCAGGAGCCGGCGCGGTTTCTGCGCTGGGATCGGCAGCAGGGGCCATTGCGTCTGCCGCTGGCGCCAAAGATGGCTCTTGAGAGGTGCTTTCGCTCATAGTGGGGTGCGCAATCAAACTTCAACAACGGGGATACCCACCCCCATTCTGAGGCATCTTCCCTCGTTCCTCAAAACTTTCCTCTAGACAATCTGCGCTGCCACGAATAGGGATTGGTGCTGGGCCGGGATCCGCTCTTTCTCGGCTGCCGGGATCACCAAGGGGGGCTGCCGGGTGTAGTTGACGGGATCCCGGAACCAAGGTCGGCTGTAGGTGTTGTAAAGGAGGGGCCGGGGAGCGGTAGAACGATTGGCCCGGCCTAGGTGGATCAAGCGGTAATCGAACAGCAGGCAGGATCCCTTGGCCAGCGGCGGATCGACAAAGGGCATCTGCCGGGCCAGCTCGGTGTAGTGGGCCTCGAAAACGGCATGGCTGCCGGGCCAGAGACGGGTTATGCCGTTCTCTTCGTTGACATCCACCAGCGGAATGAGAAGATTGAGGGCATAGCAGGGGATGATGGCATCCAGAATTGCGTCGCCGAAGAGGTGGGAGAGATCCCGGTGAACCTGTTGGTCGGCGGATCCCGGCAGAGAAACTACCACCCCCAGACCGCTCAGGATCAGGCTTGATCCCAAGATTCGCTGCAAAATAGGCAGGACTAAGGGGTGGGCATAGAGCAGGGGATCGTTAAAGGGCCCCTCCAGGCGCACCGTCACCATCACTCGTCGATTGCCCACCAACAGGGCGTCGGTGTGGTTCTCGTGGGTGCAGTAGCGGCTGTAGGTGGCCAGAAAGCTGCTGTGCAGCTTGTCGATGAGCGCCGTGGGGAAGATCTCCGGCAGCACCAGGTAGCCCTCGGTGGAAAACAGGTGAAACGCCTGCTCTACGGTCTCCGGATCCGGCTGCTGTCCTGTATGGCTAAAGCGCACCTCGGCTAACACGAACCTTTACCCCTTTTGCAGACTGGCCACTGCCATCAGCATGCCCCGCGCCTTGTTCAAACATTCTTGATATTCCCGCTCTGGATCCGAGTCGGCCACGATGCCCGCCCCGGCTTGGACGCTCACCTGGCCCCGTTGAACCAGCAGGGTGCGGATGGTGATGGCGGTGTTCAGTTGGCCGGAGAAGTCATAGTAGCCGTAGGCACCGGCGTAGGGGCCGCGGCGGCACCCTTCCAGCTCGTGGATAATCTGCATGGCGCGAATTTTGGGGGCGCCGGTAACGGTGCCGGCAGGAAAGGTGGCCCGCAGCAGATCCCAGGCGCTGTAGCGGGGATCCAACTGCCCTACCACGTTGCTGACGATGTGCATCACGTGGCTGTAGCGCTCAATCTGCATCAGGTCGTCCACCTGCACGGATCCCAGGCGGCAGACCCTTCCCAGGTCGTTGCGGGCCAAGTCCACCAGCATGACGTGCTCCGCCCGCTCCTTGGGATCCGCCAAGAGCTCTTGCTCCAACTGGCGGTCTTCGGCGGGGGTAGTGCCGCGGGGGCGGGTGCCGGCGATGGGACGCACGGTGGCGATGCGCTCTTCCCCCACCCGGCTGAGCTTGACCATCACCTCTGGGCTGGAGCCAATCAGGCACAGATCCCCAAACTGCAAAAATGCCATGTAGGGGGAGGGGTTAATCAGCCGCAGGGAGCGGTAGAGGCGAAAGGGATCCCCGTCAAAGCGGCTGGTCAAGCGCTGCGAGAGCACCACCTGAAAGATCTCGCCGGCGCAGATGTAGGCTTTGGCCTGCTCCACCGCCTGGCAGTAGGCGGCGCGGCTGAGGGTGCTGGGGGGAATGGCATCGGGCAGGTGGGGCTTCCAGTCGAGGCTGAGGTGGGATAGCGACAGGGGAGCGCTGAGCTGTTGCAGCAGCGTTTCCACCCGCTGGCAAGCTTGGGCGTAGGCCTGCTCCGCCGGCTGCTGGCGCGTGTCGGCAAAGGCCACCACCCAGATCTTGCGCTTCACCTGGTCGAAGATCAGGATGCTGTCCACCTGCATTAGGATGGCGTCGGGCGGATCCCCTGGCTGCGGGGGATGGATGGGTACCTTGGGCTCAATCCAGCGAATCAGCTCATAGCCCCAGTAGCCGAACAGCCCGCCAATGCTGCTGGGCAACTCCGGCAGGTGCACCGGCTCATAGGGCCGCAGGCAGCGGGCCAAAATGGCAAAGGGATCCCCGTGGTGCTGCTCTCGACGCCCGTCGCGGTGGATTTGCAAGGCCTGATCCCCGCGCACCTCTAGCACCCACAGGGGATCGCAGCCGAGGAAGCTGTAGCGGGCCACCTGCTCCCCTCCCTCCACCGATTCCAACAAAAAGTTGTAGGGCCGCCCGGCACAGACCCGGTACCAGGCGGAGACGGGCGTTTCCAAGTCCGCCACCCATTCCTGGTACACCGGGATGAAATTGCCTTGTTGGCTGAGGGCGAGAAACTCCTTCAGGGAAGGGAAGATCATGGCCTGCACTTCCTGCGGTTTGCCTCTCGACTTTACCCTAAGGCGGGCAACCA